>CBFDTI010000062.1:0-7129 GCA_965612795.1 uncultured bacterium
TAAGTAGCTCATACCCGTACGTAAGCGTGCAAGTATAAAACCCTGTAGAAAGATCACAATAACGAAGATTATGGGTAGCAGGTACCAAAAGATGAAGGGTATTTTATAATGTTGGATTTGCTGATTCGTATCTTCAGAGACCACGAATATAGAAATCCAACGCATTATAAACTAATTAACCGTAATTCAGATTTGTCAATTCCAATTGTCGAGATTATCCTACAGCAAGTATTGATCCCACTATAGACGTTGGGATTGATCCAATTAATTAACTTTATTACAAAAATGGAACGTTGACGACAATGAGTTTCTGTTATTTTGAAGATATGAAAATAAAGCACCTACTTAGTCCCGAAGATTTATATGCAAAATGTGACCTTGATCTACTTAAATTTAACACCACGGAAGAAGTAGCCCCTCTCAATGAACCAATAGGCCAGGAACGTGCAGTTGAGGCGATAAAATTTGGCCTTGATAACAAATTGCCACGTTATCACATATTTGTTGTTGGCATACCTGGCACAGGAAGGACGAGTACCACGCTTACACTCACTAGGCAACTAGCGAGCAGCGAACAAGTGCCTGATGATATACTCTACGTGAAGGATTTCACACAACCAGATCACGCAATCGCATTGTTACTACCAGCAGGTGAAGGTAAGAAGTTTGCGACTGCACTCCGAAATAAAGTGAAGTCGATCTATGATAAGATTGTGAAGCTGTTCGCAAGTGAGGAATATCATAAAGAGTTGAAATCGATAAAATCACGATATGAGACTGAACGCGTTAATTTGATCGACCGAATACAGCGTGAAGCACAAAATAAAGGGTTCACTATACAACGTACGGCTACGGGTGTGACATTGCTACCGGTTAAAGATGGACAAGTTATGACAGCAGAGGCGTTTATGATGTTACCGGCTGGCGAACGTGAGCGACTAGAGAGAATAGCAGCTGAGTTGGAGGATAAGTTGGATAAGTTAAAACTGCAGCTAGTGAAACTCGAAGATGAAGAGCGCCAAAAAGTTACTGAACTGCACGAAACGCGTGTACGTACCATAGTACGTGAGCTTATGGCTACATTAAAGGAACGCTATGGAATATATAAGAAAGTACATGAATACCTTGATGCGGTGGAACACGAATTTGTTAGGAACAGTGAGTTATTTGCAGAAAAGAAGATATCGCCCACGTTTATCGATAACTTCAGTGTCAACTTGATCGTGGATAACTCGAAGCTTAAAGGTGCACCGGTGGTGTTAGAAGCTAACCCTACATATTACAATCTATTTGGTAAAATCGAGTACGAAATGAAGGACGGGGTTACGCGTGCAGATTTCCGTAAGATAAAACCTGGCAGCATACATAGAGCACGTGGTGGTTATCTCATCATATCAGCGGAGTCGATGTTGCGCGATCCATTTGCATGGAACAAACTTAAGCAGACACTCAGAACAGGAGAAATAATCATAGAGAACCTAGAGGGTCAGATACCGCGAGCTATACCGATGTCGACGTTGAGGGCTGAACCTGTACCACTTGACACCACCACCATTATACTGATAGGTACACCAATGATATATGAGCTGTTATGGAGTATGGATGAGGACTTTCGTAAGTTCTTTAGGGTGAAAGCGGAGTTCTCGACCGAGATGGATCGTACACCTGAAAATATACATAAGTATGCGCAATTCATACGTACTCAGGTGGAGCAACTCAACTTGTTACATTTCACGAAAGAGGCGGTAGCCAAGGTTGTGGAGTATGGTAGCAGGTTAGCAGAAAACCAACGTAAGTTATCGACAAGGTTTGCGGAGCTGGTCGACCTCATAACTGAGGCTTCATACTGGGCAGCCAAAAACCACAAGAAATATGTTGAGGTGGAAGACGTGGACCTCGCCATTAAGAAAAAAAGATATAGGGTTAACCTAACAGAGGAGAAGTTTCAAGAGCTATTCACCGAAGGTGTATTCCTTATTAATATTGAAGGTAAACGTATTGGGCAGGTGAATGCATTATCGGTGATAGAGGTGGGCGATTACGTATTCGGCAAACCGGTCAGGGTGACTGCGCGTGTGGGGGTGGGCAAGAAGGGCATAATCAACATAGAGCGTGAAGTGGAGCTGAGCGGTCCCATACACTCGAAAGGTGTACTTATACTTGGGGGATACCTAACCGGTAAATACGGACATGATAAGGACTTGTCGCTGGTAGCCACTCTATGTTTCGAACAGATGTACGAGGAGATCGAAGGTGACAGTGCATCGAGTGCCGAACTGTATGCATTGATATCGAGTATAGCACGGATACCGTTACGCCAGGATATTGCGGTAACCGGATCTGTCAACCAAGTGGGTGAAATACAGCCAGTGGGTGGTTTGAACGAGAAAATAGAAGGGTTCTTCGAGCTATGTAAACGCAAAGGGTTGAACGGTCAAGGTGTCATTATACCACGTCGTAATCTACAGAATTTGATGCTTAGCGAAGAAATACGTACAGCTGTTAAAGAGGGTAAATTTCATGTGTATGCAATAGACCACATTGAGGAGGGGCTCGAAATACTGACCGGTATGAAAGCAGGTAAACTTACCAAAACCGGTAGATACCCACAAGGTACGGTAAACCATCTTGTAGATAAGCGGTTACGTGAGATGGCGCAGATAATGAAGAAAACCGGTGGTGAATGAAAGGTGTGATACTTGCAGGTGGATTAGGTACGCGGTTGTATCCGTTGACTAAGATTACCAATAAACACCTCCTACCAGTATATGATAGGCCCATGATCTTTTACCCCTTATATACGTTGGTGGAAGCTGGCATAAAGGAAGTGTTGCTGGTAACAGGAGGTAACTTTGCGGGTGAATTTCTGCGGTTATTAGGTGATGGTAGGAAGTTAGGGTTGGACCTACTCGCATATGCGTATCAGGAAAAGGAGCGTGGGATAGCGGATGCGCTATGGTTAGCTAAGGATTTTGTGCAAGATGATACGGTGGTGGTAATACTAGGTGATAACATATTGGATGGTAGCATAAAGGGGTTTGTCGAATCATATAGAGAGGGTAGGGCAAAAATTTTGTTAAAAGAGGTCGATAACCCATCCGAATACGGGGTACCAAGGTTCGAAGCTGGCCGAATCGTAGAGATTACAGAAAAACCAGTTAACCCGCCCTCCCGTTACGCGGTGATGGGCGTTTATATCTATCCAGCTACAGTATTCGAAATAATAGCGGGGTTGAAACCATCCCCACGTGGTGAGCTGGAAATATCCGATGTCAACGATCACTACGCGAAGGAAGGGCTTCTGGACTATGAAATATGGGATGGATGGTGGGGTGATGCAGGTAGTTCGATCGCCAGCTATTGGGAAGTTAACAAATACGTTGAGCGTCGCAAACGGGACGACCCAGCTGCATGGGAGTTACCGGAGTTTGCAACATACTTTGAAGACCTACGGAACAGTAGTAGATGAAGGTATCGGTGATTGTACCCACATACAACCGTAAATGGGTACTACCTTACACGTTGCGTAGGCTTCTGGCACAAGATTATCGGGATATGGAAATAATAGTGGTGGATGATGGATCGACTGATGGTACAGAGAGGTTACCCGAATTACGACTTGTGCGATATATACGGTTGCCAGAAAGGGCAGGTGAACCATTTGTACGTAATCGCGGTGTGGAGGCAGCAACCGGCGAACTTATAGTTTTTGTTGACTCAGACGTACTGGTGGATAGGCGGTTCGTCAGCGACCATGTATGGTACCATATGCGAGATGATAAACTTATAGTACAAGGGTTGGTACGTCATATACGTAAGCCGCACGATTTTGGTAGATTTACGTTACGTGTCGATGGCATATGTGTGGTAGCCTGTATCACACAGAACATGTCAGTACGTAAGAGATGGCTGATGGAGGTGGGTGGGTTTGACGAGACAATAGGTAATACTGAGGGGTATATCGACGTAGATATGGGGTTGAGGTTACGTAAGATGGGTTTAAAAACTATATATACATGGCGTAGATGTATCGCATATCATGTGGATGGTTATCCTGACGAGGAGCGGTTCAGCAATATATTACGTAAAGCGTATGAACGTGGTCGTAACGCGTACTACTTAGCGATGAAACATGGTAGTAAAGTAGGGCAACGGTTTCTTAAGTATTGGAAGGCAACAATGTTGAGTTATTTGATGCTTACCAGATATTGGGCAGAGAAGGGGCAGGCGGTACGGTTTGCGTTAGCTTATCGTGACAGTCCTTTCATTTTTGTTACACCGATCATTAAGGAATTATTAAAAATCCATTACCGATATAAAGGTATACGTGATGGCATAAGGTTATGGAAAGGGGTGTAAATGGTAGATCTTGCAATCATTGGGTTAGGGGTTAAGATCTTGTGGATGGGTGCAATTCTGCCACAGGTATGTGTGATGTATCATCATCAGTGTACAGTGGCAGAGGTTTCGGTTGGTGGGTTCAAGGTAGGTAAGGATTGGTTCTTCAGGTGTGAAACTAATCTATACATACAGAGTAAGGATAGAATATCTGGCAGTGTGGGGGTAGGTATCGCATATACCAGGGCACAGGGGCGTGGGTTGTTCAACCTACAGGCGATGGGGTCACTCATATATCGGGAGCATTTCTCAAATTATTGGGTAACATGCTCATACATGTGGTTCCCACAAGTACGTGATGTACGTAATAGAATCTGGTGTGTTACAGGGACAGGTGAGTACTGGGAAAGATGATAGAAGTTGAGGGGTTAGTGAAAATATTCAGCGACCGCAAACGTGGTGAAGTACGTGCAGTTGATGGCATATATTTCGAGGTCAAACCTGGTGAGATATTTGGGTTGCTTGGACTTAACGGTGCAGGTAAGACGACAACGTTGAGGATGCTAGCAACCATACTGACACCAACAGCTGGTACAGCTAAGGTTGACGGTTATGATATATGTGAAAATCCGGTCGAAGTGAGACGTAGGGTCGGCTTCTTGTCGGGTGATACCGGGTTATATCACAGGTTGACACCGAGGGAGCTGTTGAACTATTTTGGTGAACTGTACGGTATGGATAGAAAGGAGATAAACGATAGGATAGAAGAGCTGAGCACATTGCTCGATATGGGTGGATTTCTTGATGTGAAAATCGATAAGCTTTCACAGGGTATGAAACAGAAAACGTCAATAGCAAGGACGTTAATGCACGATCCGCAGGTGCTGTTATTAGACGAACCTATCAAGGGGTTGGATGTGCTAACTTCACTGAATATCATAGAATTCATACGTAACGGTAAACGTATGGGTAAGACGATAGTATTTTCAACACACGTGATGCGTGAAGCCGAACGTCTATGTGACCGCATCGGTATAATACATGAGGGTAAGATCGTCAAAGTAGGTACACTCGAGGGATGGCGTCAGGAGACGGGGTTGTACGATCTTGAAGATATATTTGTTGAGTTCGTGAAGCGTGATGAAACGCATTAGGATAGTGTTTAAGAAAGAGGTACGTGACTTGATACGTGACCGACGTACACTATACTCGTTGGTGGTGTTGCCGTTACTTATATATCCAGTATTCATCGGTGGTATACAGAAGGTTGTATCACGGATGATTATGCGTGAAACGACCACAGTTGTAGATGTAGGTATAATCGGTAAAACTCACGCACCTAGGTTATGGAATTACCTGCAAGCGGAGCCATTACTTAGGTGGATAGATGTTGAGGATACCATCGCACCGATTGAGGATAAAGAGGTAGAGGCGATAATCAAGATACCGGAGGGGTTTGAGGTGCAACTCGATAAGGGTGTAACAAGTGAGGTGAAAATATTTTATACCAATACAAGGTTTAAGTCACAAGCGGCTGCAGGCAGGGTGAAAGATGTGCTCGACCGCTACCGTAAGGATTACGTGAACAAGGTATTACAAGCGAAGGGGGTTGACACCACAGTAGTTGAGCCATTTGCTGTCATCAAACAGGATATCACGCCAAAGAAGCGTGCAGGTATGTTTGTGCTGGGTATGATAGTCCCCTATGTGTTTATTATAATGATGATGGTGGGTGCAATGCATACAGCAACCGATATAACAGCAGGCGAAAAAGAACGTGGTACACTTGAGACGATACTGACGGCACCACTTACGAGGACGGAACTGCTGTTGGGTAAGTGGCTATCCGTACTGTTTTTTGCATTGGTGACTGGTATGTTGGCGGTGATCGGGCTGGTGATTGCGCTCAAGTTTAGACTTACACCCATTGGTAACATTCCAGGTACGGAACAGATAGGGTTCTACATATCGCCAGGTGCTGCTGGCCTGATACTGGTGTTGGTGGTACCACTTGCGACATTCCTTGCATCGCTGTTAATAACTGTATCGATAATCGCCAAAAGTTACAGGGAGGCACAAACCTATGCCAGCATAATAATGATGGTGGTTATATTTCCGGCGATGGTGTCGATGTTACCCATAGATTTGACGTTACGACCTAAAATAGCAGCTATACCGATACTTAACTTTGTGTTGGCGATGAAACAACTTATAATGGGAGAGTTCGAGCTACATGGGATTTTGATGACATTCGGCTTCCTATGTATGTGGGCGGTAATCATGTTTGTACTGGCGTACAACGTATTTCGTAGGGAGGAGGTATTGTTCAGGCTATGAAGTTAGCATTCGATACGGTTAAATGGGAAAAGGGGCGTTTGATTGTATTGGACCAGACACAGCTACCAAACAAAGTTGTGTATCGTGAGTTGAAAGATGTGAACGAAGTAGCTACCGCTATCAAGCAGCTGGTGATACGGGGTGCACCGCTCATCGGTGTAGTCGCTGCGTATGGGGTGGCGGTTGCAGCTTATCAAGCGAATACAAGGGAAGAGATTATCGCAGCAATCGCTAAATTACGTGCGACACGTCCAACGGCATATAATCTGTTCTATGCGATGGATTTGATGCGTAGGGTATTGGATGAACACGATGAGCTCGAACCCCTACGGGAAGAAATCCTACAGTGTGCACGTAAGTTGCATGAGGAAGATAGGCAGATCTGCGATATGATAGGTGAGCATGGCGAACCGTTGATACCTGATGGTGCGCGTGTGCTTACACATTGTAATGC
>CBFDTI010000063.1:0-7116 GCA_965612795.1 uncultured bacterium
TGCATCTAACAAGTGGACCCGGTCATCTTGGCCATATACTATGGTATGTAGTTATAGGGCTGGCTATATCATGGTTATGGTCGTTCTTCTACCTAAGGCATGGTCCAGTGAGTATCGGTAAAGAGATCTACTACACGGTGATCATACCTTGGGTAATACTTGTGATACTCGTTATACGTGGGTTGACGCTACCTGGTGCGATTAAAGGGCTAAACTACTATTTGACACCCAATTTTGCCGCACTTAAGAACCCAGAGACATGGCTTGCCGCATATGGACAGATATTCTTTACACTTAGTCTCGCTATGGGTACACAAATAGTGTATTCGAGTTACCTCGAACGTCGTACTGATGTTAATAACAACGCGATAGTTACTGCACTCGCAAACTGTGGTACTTCATTCTTCGCTGGTTTCGCAGTATTTTCGGTGCTGGGGTTCGCTGCACAGGCGTTGGGTGTATCAGTACCTGAGGTAACAAAGGGCGGGTTACACCTTGCATTCATCACATACCCTCGTATCATAAGTATGTTGCCAGCTGCTTCAGTACTTGGTGTACTATTCTTCATACTGTTGGTGACGTTGGGGATCGATTCACAGATATCGCAGGTGGAGCCTTTCATCTGTGGGTTTATGGATAAATGGCGCATAGATCGTAAGAAGATACTGCCAATAGTTGTGGTGTGTGGTTTCCTTGTGGGGTTGATATTTGCTACACGTGGGGGGTACTACTGGGTTGATATTATCGACCATGTGACTTGCGATTTTGGACTCACCCTAGTAGGTATACTGGAGGCTATAGCGATTGGGTGGATTTTTGGTGCACGCAAATTCCGTGAATATGTGAACGATGTTTCTGAGGTTAAAATAGGTAGCTGGTGGGACATCTGTGTGAAGATCATAACCCCTCTAGTGCTTGGTATAAGCTTCATCATGGCAATCGTGCGTGAAATCACGCACGGCTACGGTGGATATCCACGATGGGCAGGTGGTTTAGGTATCGGTGTCATCATCTTGATCATCATAATGTCTTTTGTACTTATGAAATTAAAAGGGAGAGAAGAATGAACCCAAGTGCCATTGTAATGTTAATAGTGGGGTGTTTGATCTTGTACGGAGGATTAGTATTATCAATCTTGAGGATGCAGCGATAGGAGGAGCGGTGGAGAAGGGACTCACCAATCTGGTGGCACTTCTCCGGTATTTTGTTGACAGGAAAGAGTTTGACATTATTAATAAATTGAAGGGGGTAAAAACTCTCGATGATTTAATGGGTATAATAACTGAGGCGTTGTGGGTAGCACGTAAACAGCGTGGTGAAAAAGGGCGCGACGAGGAAGATAGATTTGTACCCATTCCCACAGAGGAAGATATAGAAGAGGTTTTAGATGCGGCGAGCAAGGACCTTGAGGCTATAAAGCGTAAATTAGTACTATTTGCACTTGCTCGTCGCAGCTATGAGAAAGATTAAAAGGAGGGGCTGATGAAAAGAGTACTTACCATTTTAGGTGTGATAGCTTTGGGTGTGCTTCTGTCTATCACTGTGATCAGTGGCAAGAGGGCAGCCCGCTACCCGTTATGGGAGACACTAAATGAGTGGAAGACTGAGTATCAAATTGTCGATCTCACACACGCATTCTTCCGTGGTATACCAGTATGGCCGGGTTTCCCACCGATGAAAATAGATACCCTTTACTGGTATGCTGAAGGTGAAGGTGTGGTTGCTAAGAAGGTTGAAGGTAAAGGCGGTGGTTACGGGTTCTTTGCTGAATATTTCTGCCATGTAGGTCAATACGGTACGCATTGTGATCCACCTTGTCACTTCCATAAGGGAGGTAAAACTATCGATCAGATACCGGCAAGCGAGATGGTATGTCCACTGGTCGTCTTCGATGTACGCGATAAGGTAAAAGAGAATCCAGACTACGAGCTTACTGTAGATGATATCAAGGCATGGGAAGCAAAACATGGTCCAGTACCTGAGGGCGCATTCTGCTTGATGTGGACAGGTTGGTCGGAGAAATGGCCCGATCCCGATAAGATGAGGAATGTAGGTCCTGACGGTTATGCTCATTATCCAGCATGGGGTATGGAGGCACTCAAATATCTATTCGAGGAGCGTCATGTAACTGCAGTTGGGCATGAGACCACAGATACAGATGGTGGGTTAAGAACTTCACGTGATGGGGATTACTCCTGTGAAGATTATGTGCTTACAAAAGGATGGCAGATTGAGCTAGTAAATGTACCTGCAGGGGTTGAGCTACCCGAAGCTGGTGGTATAGCCATAGTTACGTTCCCCAAGGTGAAAGGTGGCTCTGGCTTCCCAGCACGTGTAATCGCTATTATACCTAAGTAGTAAATATTTAGAGCACCCTGGGGCAGCTGCCCCAGGGTGTATCATCGAAAAGGAGGTAACATGAAGAAGTTAGCCCTAGTAAGCATGGTGGTCCTATTGGGGAGTAGTGGTTTACTTCTGGCTGAAGCAAAGGTGACCTGGGGTGGTACATTCTACACGTACGCGTTCTTCTGGAATAACGCGGATTTCAATAAAGATACCAAAGACGGCGATATGTACTACTACGTTCATGGTGACATAGGGGCGACGGCTGAGCTCGATGGTATAACGATCGTGGGTAGGGTAACAGACTGGGGTGTATTTGGCAGACATCCAATCTACTACTCAGGGCAGGAGGGTGTAGGTGCTCACTTTAAGGAACTCTATCTCACAATTAACAACATTTTCGATTCACCCATAAGTTTATCGATTGGTAAGAAGCACATACTTTACGGATATGAGTTCTTCGACGGCGGTGAGGATGGTGCAATGGGTGTCGTTGCCAATATCAGTACGGAGACCTTCAATGGTGATATATTTGCTTACAGGCTGGAAGAGAACGGTGGACTTGGTTATGTAGGTTCGGGTACCTCGGTAGTACCTCCTGATATGGAGCTATTGGGCTTCTACGGGACATTGAATCTTATGGATGGTAAAGTCGGTATCAGCCCATACCTCTTCATACGCAGGAAGATGGCAGTCGACACCACATTGGGCGATAAACCTATGTGGTTCGGTGTACGTTCGGAAGGTTCACCCGCTGCAGGGATAGACTATGCGGTTGAGTTCACGATGATGGGTGGTAAAAATGAAATAGCCGACATAAACTATGGTGGTATGCACTATATGGCGAAAGTGGGTTACTCCACGGGCCCGTTCTCGTTCGGTGTTGCTTATGTTGCCTTCAGTGGCGATGATGCAGCAACTACTGATAAATATGAACTTTATACAACACCACTTGATGGACCGTATACCTATGGGTTCTATAAATGGTGGCCAGGCTTCGGGCCAGCCCATACCATGTTAACTCCATATAGCTTTGCATGTGTAGCCGATTGGGATCCGTGGATGACTAATGAAAATATACTCGATATATATGTAGGATATGCTTCTGGACCGCTATCGGTGAGGTTCGATTTCTTCGGTTATGGGTTTGATAAAGAAGCCGTTGGCATAGAGAAGACAGGGCTCCTTACTCGTGGGCAAGAAGTAGCGGTCTTTGTCTACTATAACTATAACGATATCGTGGATCTTGGGTTCACTGCCGGTATGTTCATGCCGAACAAGGATAACTTTGGTGACGAAGCTTCGAACGCTCTCGGTGGCTACTTCTTCGTATTCAAACCGTTCTAGTCTAAACGGTTCTTTAAAAGAGGGTGGGGGTAACTCTCCACCCTCTTTTTATATACTCTTATCCCATAGCGTAAGAATAGAAAGGGGTTAAAATGGTATTTAAACATACACGTAAAAGAGAACATAAGGTTCGCTTGTTGTTCGGTGAGCACCTTAACACGGTTGGGGAGTGTTTAACCAAGTTCAAAGAGACGACGATCAATTACCTCAACAATAACCCACTTTATGAGGAAAATGCACTGGATGTCCATAAGCTGGAGAGCAAAGCAGATGCTATACGTAGAAATATTGAGAAGGAGATACATGCAGGTGCATTTTTGCCATTCTTGCGTGAGGATTATATAGAAATAGCGGAACGTGTCGATAAAATCGCAGACAAAGCTGAAGCTATAATTGATTTTTATATGTTGGTAAGACCCCAGATACCTGATTCATTACATGATGCTATAAAAGAGTTGACTGACCGCACTATTGCGGCTCTGCCACATTTGAAGAATATGTTCGATCTACTTGATGTCGATATGACAAAAGTAGTAGATGAAGCAGTAGAAGTTAATATTATCGAAAGTGAGGTCGATCACCTCGAACGTGAATTAATCAAAAACGTCTTCAATTTAGATATCGATCTTGCTCTAAAGATAATTTTGAGAGAATTGATACGAAGCATTGCAGACATATCAGATCTTATCCAAAACGCCTCCGATCGTATAGAGATAATGACCGCCAAGTATAGAGTTTAGCTTATGTTGCCGATCATATTATTAGTTGCAGCTGGCATATATGTGGGCTGGAATATAGGTGCAAATGATACAGCTAACTGTGTTGGTACTGCAGTAGGGTCAGGGTTGATCTCTTACGGTAAGGCCGTCATCCTTATAGCTATATTTATTATCCTTGGTGCTTCCATACAAGGAGAGCGGGTAGTTGAAACGATAGGTAAAAGTATCGTAATCGAAGTAATACCTGTATCAGCAATCATCATAGCATTATTATCAGCGGGCGCTTTTGTTACAATGGCTACGTATCTGAAGTTGCCTGTATCTACATCACAGGCAATAGTTGGCGGGGTTACGGGAGTGAGTTTAAGTGTTGGTGCAAATGTTGCTTGGGACGAAGTCCTATCAATAATCCTGTGTTGGATAATAAATCCAATTGCTACACTTGTCATTGCATATGGATTATATCACATTTTGAACGCACTCGCACGCAGGGTGAGACGTATCCGGGTGTGGGAACGCTTTATTGCTGCATTGCTTGTGGTTACCATATGTTATATGGCTTATTCATTGGGTGCAAACCATGCCGGTAATGCAATGGGACCAATCGCTAACTTAGGCATCATTAAACTGAGATGGCTTGCAATTATAGGTGGATTATCCATAGCTTTCGGTTCATTAACATATGGGCATAGAGTATCAGAGACCGTAGGTAAAAGTATCACATTATTAGATCCCATAACTGCGTGTGCGGCACAACTTTCGATCGCTATTGTTGTGCATATATTTTCAATCCTTGGTATACCGGTATCAACTTCACAGGCAATAGTGGGTGGAGTCATAGGGGTGGGTTTGGTGCGTGGTGTTACTGCAATAAATAGAAGTATAATAATAAAAATTATAATTGGCTGGATAGCCACCCCTCTTATATCAGCTATGCTTGCTTTTTTAATATATAAAGCCGTAACTTGATATTTTACTACTTCAGTTGTACAGCTAGATTGATCTTCCCTTCGAATCCGAAAAGTTTAGCTACAGCGTCACATTTAGTTGTAAATAGACAGAATATGTTGCCACCGATGCTATCCTTGTATTCCGAAAAGACATAGAAGTTTGCCTGCCCTTTGGCAATGACGAGGGATGCTTGGTTGAAGGCGTACGAAAGGTCCTCCGATTTCTCCTCCCATGAGATTCCTAAGGTGTCAGGTCCAGTGGTTATGATAGTGGCCCCTGTCTCATTCAACCCGACCTGTTTTGCATCTTCCCAGATTACATCACTTGTGATAGGGCCACCACGTACTGCAGCGATGACAGAATGCCCGAGTTTTATAATTTCTTCAATCAGAAGTTTATCGATAGCAACCTCACCAACATTGTCCAAAACATACAAAACGGTTTTTCCGCTATTACGCAATAGCTCGTATAATCTGTCAATATGATCTATTTTTAAACCTTCTTCAACTTTTTTGCTCAGCTTTTCATGTATCTTCGTGACATCAAAACCATAACCAGCTCCTACGGTACGGAAATCTAACATATTACCAGCGATTGCCCACATCGCTAAGTAATGGAAACGCTCATAATCTGCAAGCATTTGGCTCTCTTGTAATAAAATACGAGATATTTCCATACCTGCCGTGTTACACGTGTGACGTAATTCCCTGAACGGTACTTCTATCCCTGTGATCTTCTTAAGAATACGATGTACGTGAGTGATATAGTAGGATGGGATAGTTTGCAGGTTAAAATTCGTACTTAAGTACGATAGACTTTCGGTTAACACTTCCTCCTTTAGGCTGACGGGTAAATCCAACAGCTTCAATGCACCTACGATATCATCTATGATACAGGGAGCACATTCGAGTTGACTTAACATCGTATTTCACAGTATCTTTTCCACGTATACCTTCATCCCATCTTTGAGATATCCCCGTTCGATCAAGGTTTTAGAGATATAGATTTTATCGAAATCCTCCTCTTCCGTTATAGGGTCGCCAGCTTTTGCATGTAATGAGTGTAGCCCACCAAACCACCATCTATAATCTGTGACATACAGGATATCACCCGGCTTAGCTTTCATACTCTTCATAGCTTTTGGTGGCACTCTAACGACATCTATATCTTCTTCGATCTGTTTCACCCACAAAATAACAGGTTCGCCTTCCTCTTCGTTGGGTTCGCCCTGTTTAAACTTGCGCATCGCTTCCCTGTGGGTACCCCAGACCAAACCGCTGATCTTTTCAATAGGTGCAGGCTTTGTGAGGAAGGTTACCACTACTGCGATGACTGTGGAAACTGTCAACCCATATAAAGCACGGATGAAAAACCATCCAGATCGCGGTATCCCAAAACTGAATGGCGCCAGGAGGATATCGTATTTTATGGATAGAAATACAGCTATTATACCTCCCAGTAGAGTCCAGAAAGCAGCTCTCGGTGTGTAACGTTTCCATATACATCCAAGCACTATGGCTACAACCATAGGAGGGGTGACGGTTGCTGTGAATGCACCATGAGCAGCGTATATAGTTTTAAACTTCATATAGATGGGGACGAGCAAGATGCCCAAACATGCCGACACCATACAGACTATACGACCTACCCTCAGATAGTGCCTATCAGGTGCTTTCTTAACTATTAGAGGGCGCCAGATATCATTTACAAATACTGCTGATACGGCGTTAAGCAAAGTATCTACAGTGGACATTAA
>CBFDTI010000064.1:0-7015 GCA_965612795.1 uncultured bacterium
TTTAATCACCTGGTAAGACCATTTTTCTGAAGTCTGCCATGTCGCGGAACATCGAATATACGAAATTGACGAGCGCCACCCTATTTTTACGTATAGCTGCATCTTCAGCCATGATCAACACATCATCAAACAACCTATGTATGTATGGCCCTAATTCTAATAATAAATTGACCACATCCTCATATCGACGTTCGCGTTTGGCCACCTCTAGTGCTGGCAGTATCTCCGTAGCCTTGTTGTAGATTGCACGTTCGGCGGGCTCCGTAAGCTTCGATGTATCGGGTTTGGCATCGGCTTCCACACCTTCCAGTATATTACCTACCCTACGTGCAAGTATAACCAGATCTTCGAATTCGGGCTTATCGCGCATTTTATTGAATGCCATCGCCTTAAGGTAAAGATCGTACAGATCATCCTCGTCAAGTGATACCACCCCCTCCATGATATCATAACGTACGCCTTTATCCTCCATCATCCTACGTAACCTATCCTTAAGGAACTCAAGGTATCGATCGACTTCTGGCTCCCTACCGTAGTTTTTGAATGCAAGTTCAAGCAACGGTTTCAGCTTTATGAATAACCCCTTACCCACAACTATACGTACCACACCCTGTGCTAACCGCCTAAGTGCAAATGGGTCGAACGACCCCTTCGGTAACCCCTCTATCATACCTATACCTACAATTGAATCAACTTTATCCGCAATCGCCAGTATCGTCCCTATATCTGTGGCTGGTAGTGGATCATCTTGTGTCTTTGGCAGATATTGTTCATATATAGCGGTGGCAATTTCGGGCTCCTCCCCCTGTAACAATGCATACTCCTTGCCTATGATACCCTGTAGCTTTGTAAACTCCTTACCATCACGTAACATGGTGGTCAACATATCGGTTTTCGCCAACCATACCGCACGTTCGAGCTTATCTGTTGGCACATCAGGAAAATACTGATGCAAATGTTGTGTTAATTTCAACAACCTTTCAGTTTTATCATAAAGTGTACCCAACCCCGCACGCCATACCACTTTCTTTAACTCCCCTATGCGATCACGTAGTTTACGTTTCTGATCTTCTTCAAAATAGAACATTGCATCCTCTAACCTCGACACCACGATGTGTTCGAGCCCCTCACGTACTTGTTCAATATCGGCATCTGGATTATTACCTATAAACAAGAAATGTGTACTCAACCGTCCATCTTTGTCTTTAAATGCAAAATAGCGCTGATGTTCACGTAATGCAGTTATAACCACAGGTTCGGGCAACTTCAAATACTGGGAGGGAAACTCACCCCCTATAGGGACAGGTGCTTCGACAAGGTTTACAACCTCATCCAGTAATTCATGATCCTCTATCCACACTATGTTGTGAACCTCCTCTTCCTTGTGGATGGCGTCCAATATCTTCTTGCGCCTAACCTCAGGATCTGGCTCTATCCTTGCAGCTCGCATAAGCTTGAGGTAGTTACATGCATGGTTCACCGTTATTGGTGGATCGAACCTTAACCCATAACTGATACGGTTGCTTTTGACACCGGCAACTTCTACGGGTATTACTTCATCATCTAACATAACCACTATCCAGCGTATGGGACGTGCAAACCTGAACCCTTCGCTATTCCAGCGCATCGTTTTTGGGAATCGCACTTTTTGTACAAGCTCATACAACGTATCCGCCACCAATCGGGTTACAGGTTTGCCGGGTTCACGTTTTACGTAATACACTACTTCTTTGCCACCTTTTTGTTTGGTTCTAATATCATCAACCGTAATATTGTGAGCTTTTAAATAACCGATAGCCTGTTGGGTGAGCTCACCTTTGTTGGTAAAGAATTTACTTACTGGTGGGCCGTACACCTCCGTAAGTATATCGTTCTGCTTATCCGCTATTTTCTCCACAATTATCGTCATCCTACGTGGTGTATAGAAGACATTTACTTCACCATATGGTATGGTGTTTTTTGTGAGAAATTCAATAAATAGTTCTCTAAACGATGTAGCCGCTGGTGTCAAAAAGCGTGCGGGTATCTCCTCGGTCCCTATTTCAACAAGTAATGTTTTACTCATATCCCAGATACTTCTTTGCGATACTGTTGGCCATCCTTCTCACCTTAGCGATAAATTTCTGCCGCTCCTCGGGGCTTATCGCACGTCTTGCATCTAGTACGTTCAACGTATGCGATGCTTTCACAAGATAGTCGTAAGCCGGAAATATAAGCCCACGCTCCAGCAACCTATAGAACTCGTTGACAAAGCTCTCAAACATCTTAAAATGTAGCTCAATATTGGCTTCATCGAAATTAAACACGGAAAATTCGTATTCACGTCGCTTCCATATGTCACCGTATGATATATCGTCTGTCCAGATTATGTCGAATATATTTCGCTTATTCTGTACCAGCATAGCGAGCCGCTCCAACCCATACGTGAGCTCCACTGGTATAACTTTCAACTCCATACCACCCATCTGCTGGAAGTACGTGAATTGCGTCACTTCCATACCATCAACCCATACCTCCCAACCTAACCCGCTTGCACCCAGTGTTTCTGATTCCCAATCATCTTCTACAAACCGCACATCGTGTTTCTTCAGATCTATCCCTATGTGCTGCAAACTACGTAGGTATATGTCCTGTATATCATGGGGTGCAGGCTTCACTATCACCTGATACTGTATAAACTGCTGTAGGCGCATCGGGTTTTCTGCATAACGGCCATCCTTGGGCCGCTTAGATGGTTCCACATACGCAACACACCACGGACGTTCATCTAATACATAGAAAAACGTGAACGGATTGAACGTGCCCGCACCTACTTCACTGTTATAGGGTAACCCCAACACAGCACCATGATCACGCCAATATTCATCAAGCTTTAATACTATATCCTGGTACGGTATCATTTTCGTCCTCTTATAAAATGCACGAATATAGGTGTCAGAAATATGATTGCACCTATCACAGCACCCAGCTTACCCATGAGTGAGACCAGAGTCACAATAACACCTGCGATCACCACTCCGATGAATATATGTAATAACGCACGCCATACCCGCATACCCATAAGGAATGCGGCTATGGAGCCAGTCCATGCACCCGTAACCGGTAACGGTATTGCCACAAACATCGTAAGCCCCAAATATCCATAACGTTCGATAATATCTGAGCGCTTACGTACGTGTGAGTATAGCCAGCTGAAAAATCTTCTCCCCCAACCTGTACGACTTGCAACTACTTCTACTTTATCCAGAAACTTCAACACAAACGGTATAGGCAGCATATTACCAATAATGGCAAGTACGAACACCTGCCATACAGGTAACTTAAACTGCCATATACCGATAGGTATAGCGCCACGTAATTCCGATATGGGTAACGCAGCAGTGAGCACCACCTTCCAATACATAAATTATTGGGTAATCTGCTGTTCTGCTACCATACGTGCGTATTTCGACTTTAGACGTGCCCCTTTATTGGGGTGAAATACTCCCTTTCTAACGGCACGATCTATCATCGAATATACCAACCTCAAATATTTGGGCTTCTCCCTAGGTGGTGCCTGCATCAGTTGTTTTATGGCACCCTTTACTAACCCTTTACGCCACTTATTTAGTTCACGTCGCTTTATACTTTGACGTAACCGCTTTTTAGCCGACTTCGTATGTGGCATATTACCTCCTACCTCTGTAAGCGATAATTAAGGATAACCTAAACCTCGAAATGTCAACAATAAGGTTGGTTGTTGACGAACCGCTTTACGTGGTAATTTATTATGGATGAAAATTTACTGCCGTGTAAAGATAAGGAACATAGAGGTTACGGCTACCAACCTCGATTACGAAGGTAGCTTGGAGATTGACTCTGAAATACTCGAGAAAGCTGGCATAATGCCGGGTGAACTTGTACAAGTTGTTAACCTCAGCAATGGTGCACGCTTTTTCACTTATATAATAGCGGGTGAACGTGGTAAACGTGAGTGCAAGCTACAAGGAGGGGCAGCACGTCTCGGTGAGGTTGGTGATAAACTGCTTGTGATGGCGTTTGAAATCGGTGAACGTCCACGTCCACCTACGGTTATAAGCCTAGTTGCTGGTAATCAGTTCGCGTGATGCCAAAACTTGTACAACGTAATCCGTTCCCCTATTTACTCTTTATACTTGGTGTATTTGCTATTGTCTATCTGATATCTACCGGCGACAAGGTAGCTGAACTGCTTCGTGGTTCACGTGCTCAAGTTGCTACACATACACTTAAGCCTGAAACTAAAGAACGTCTGCGTGTTATAGTGCTTAACGGTTGGGGCGTACCGAAAGCCGCCGCCCGTGTACGTGAAATACTCTGGGACGAAGGTATCGATGTCCTCGATATAGGTAATACCGATACTACCGCACGTACACTTATTATCGATCATCGTGCGCAGGATCTATCCAACGCCATGAAGATCAAGAAGATACTAAATCAAGGGTTGCTAGCTTATGAGCCCGAAACCTTCATGGGTGTAGACGTTACAATAGTACTGGGGAAAGATTTCAACTTTGACAAAATAAGGAGGAGTATCCATTGATCGCATAGAGGTTGACGAAAAACGTCGTATAGAGGATATCGCTAAAGATATAGCGCATTTCTTACAAGATAAAAAGGCAGAAGATATAGTACTGTGGGATGTAAGTGAACTCACCGACATCGCCTATTATTTTTTGATTGCAACTGCCACATCGACTACACATTCGCGTACACTTGTACGTGAGTTAGAGGGATGGCTCAAAGAACGTAACATCAACATCCTCCACATCGAAGGTGTAGAGGGAAGTCGATGGATATTATTCGACCTCCTGGACATAATAGTCCATATATTTCTGCCAGACGCACGTAGCTTTTATGACCTTGAATCCATCTGGGGTAACGCCCGTAATGTACCAATTTGATATCGATTATATCAAAAAAGCCATTGAGTTAGCAAAGTTAGGCATGGGTAAAACATCACCCAACCCCCTTGTTGGTGCTGTAATAGTCAAGGAGGGCAAAATCGTAGGTGAAGGTTACCACGAAAGGTATGGTGCACCCCATGCGGAAGCTGTAGCCATACAGCGTGCAGGTGGTAACACGTTAGGTGCCACCCTCTATGTAAATCTCGAACCCTGTAATCACTATGGGTTGACCCCACCTTGCACTGAAGCCATCATAAAGGCAGGTATCAAAAGAGTAGTGATATCGATGGTCGACCCCAACCCACTTGTCCACGGTAAGGGTATACAACGGCTACTATCTGCTGGTATCGAAGTGGTCACCGGTGTGTATGAGGAACAGGCGTTATGGATCAACCGCGGTTATGTTAAGCGCATAAAGACGGGCATGCCATGGGTTATACTTAAAGCTGCCATCACATTGGACGGTATGGTTGCTGATGTAGAGGGTAACTCCAAGTGGATCACTAACCAACCCGCACGCCGTGAGGTACATATACTCAGAAAATCTGTCGACGGTATAATAGTGGGCTGGAAGACCGTAAACCAAGACGATCCATCGCTTGATGTGCGGTTGGTGGAGAGCGACCATACACCACGCCCTGTAATACTTGATACATATCTGCAGGTACGAAGTGATGCTAAAATACTATCACGGCACCCGCTAATCTTTACCCGTAATCCTAACCGCATCAAAATGAAGGGAACCGTTGAATTGATGAATATCGATCCACATAACTTACATGCAGTACTTAAGGCGCTGGGTGATAAAGGTATGAATATGGTTATGGTTGAAGGTGGTAGTGAATTATTCTCATCCTTTTTACGTGAGGGCTGTGTGGATGAGATTTACCTCTTTATTGCACCAAAACTCCTCGGAGCTGGCCTACTATGGACACAGAAGTTGGATCCATTGAAAATTTCGAACCCTTTACACCTCCAACTAGTGGAGGTTAAAGTTTTCGGTTCTGATGTAATGTTGCGGTTGCTGCCCCCACAAAGTTATTCTATCCTTCTTCGAGCCTAAACTGTATTGTGATGCTTATCATCACCGGTACGGGTTTGTCACGTTGTTTGGCGGGCTTGAATTTTGCCTTCCATGCAGCTTTTATAGCAGCTTGATCTAGCAACGGATGTACGGACTTCTCCACCCTTACCCCTATTACGTTACCCTTTTCGTCGATCTTTAACAATAGCTTGACGTCACCTTCTATCTGTGCCTTACGTGCGAGTTCCGGATATTCAGGTTCAGGTAAATATAGGAGTTCGGGTGGCTCATCATATGGCACAAATTGTGGTACTTCCTCAACGGTTACCTCAGGTGGTGCTTTCTCATAGCCAGTAAATTCAGTCTCCTCAATAGTCTCCTGTTCTACTTCTTCCTCTGTTTCTGCAGCCACCGGTATTTTAGGCTTAGGTGGCGGTGGTGGTGCCGCCAGCTGTTGTAACTGCGGTGGCAACATCTCTGTACGTACCACCTCGGGTGCTTTTATTCTGATCTCCCTCTTCTTAGGCGGCGGACTATAAATTGCTGCTACAATAAACCCTATAAGTGCAATAACTACACCTACCTTCAACAATATGGGGGCATGCCGCTTAAGGTCGCGTTCCATTCACTACCCTCCTTTTTCTTTAATTGTAGCAAAGTTCACTTTAAGTGCACGTGCCTCCTGAAGTTTATCAAAGATGTCCGCAAGTATACCATATTTTGTGTTCTTATCCATGTTGATGGAAACTATAAGGTTGGGATTTATGCGAACCTTCCGTTCCATCAACACATAAACTGCATCCATTGTCACTATTTTATCATTTATACAGATTACACCATCCTTATCCACCCATATGTGTGCAATATCGCGTTGTGGTAATCTAGTGGCAGCTTTCGCTTTCGGCAATATAACACCACGTAATCCACGTTCAGCACGAAATACTGTGGTCAACATAAAGAATATGATAAGCAAGAATGCTATGTCACCCATACCGACTGTGGGAATATATGGAGGCCGTCCCCCCCTCCTTCCGATAATCCTTGTACTACCGACAACACGTTCTTC
>CBFDTI010000065.1:0-6895 GCA_965612795.1 uncultured bacterium
GTCTGTACCAAATGCGTTCTCATTCGGCAACGTTCCATCCGCATACGTCCAACCTGGGTTATATGTACCATCGAACAGCCCATCATTATCCGAATCAACATCACGTCCATCTGGCATCCCATCACCATCCGCATCCGGAATACTTGTGACCATCGTCTCGTAAATACCGTCACCATCATTATCTGCAAGATTGGTCGGGTTAGGCCATACATCCGTAGCCTCAAGTGAATCCCCTATACCATCACCATCCGAGTCGCCCGTGTTTGGGTTCAACCTATAAGTATATTCGAGCTCATCCGCTATCTTATCGCCATCTGTATCCGTATCACCGTATGGATCGGTGACAAAGAAATTAAGTTCCATACCATCCGGAAATCCATCTCCATCCGAGTCCTGATCAAGATAGTTAGGTACACCATCGCTATCTATATCTGTAGTGGCATCTTCGTTCGCTGTCGCCGGCGCACCAGGTGCTGCACCATCCGCTATACCGTCATTATCTGAATCAGGGTCGAGCACATTCGGCACCTGATCGCCATCCGCATCGTCCGGCGCTTGCCCTATAGTGTAATCAGTTACCCATTCCACATCATCATTTATACCATCACCATCGGTATCTTGGCTATTGGGGTTCGTCCCATACACTATTTCAAGTGAATCACTTATACCATCACCATCGGTATCGGAGTTTAATGGATCTACCCCCCATGCCGCATACGTATAGACCTCTTCATCATCTAACAACCCATCATCATCCGTATCTTCATCGTACGGGTCTGTATTTACATCACCCACTTCGTACCGATAGCTACCACCACCTGCTGCCGGCATATTGAACGAAAAGTGTGCATTCCCTGTAAGTGCCTGCACATTCTTTGTACCGAAGTACTGGCCATCCATAAGCCCATCGTTATCCGAATCTATATCTAATGCATTAGGTACACCATCACCATCTACGTCCCAATTCGTAGGCGGCCATATGGTGGGATCAAACGGTGTACCACCCGTAGCATCTGCCATATGTTCATAACCATCGAGTATACCATCATCATCTGTATCATTATCAGCTGGATCGGTTTCACCGAGCTGCGGTTCAAATATACCATTGCGGTTTAAATCTTCCAATGAATCCGGTACCCCATCATTGTCAAAATCCGCATCCACAACTACCGGGTACCTCCATATTCCCAACATCATATCCTTATCATCGGGAATCCCATTACCGTTGAGGTCCGCCTTTGTGTAGGTACCGAATAGTGGGATTATAAAAATTAAAGACGCAACCACCAAAAACGGCAATCGCCAATTTTTCATTATCCCTCCTTTCAAATTGGTAGGACTACTGTGTAAAAATTTAAAGAACAACGCTTCATTACTCATACCACCTCCTTTTTAAAGATTGCCATCTCTCACTTTTCATAAATTACCCCACTTTCAGGGGTGTCAAGTTTATTTCTAAAATAGTAGAGCGCATGAAAATCGTCTTTACCTTCATTTCCACTAATAAAACATCTTTACATTATAACATAGCATCTAACAATGTCAACCCTTAACCCTCGATTTTATATTTTTGATCTGTTTCAATTGCCATTTAGATATTTTGAACCTATACCCACCCGGCATCCGCATAGGGGTTGCCGTCATCCAGTAGTTATTCACATCATACTCACCTATAGCCACATGTATATCTTCTGGCACGCTAATCGTCACTGTTACTAACGTATCTTCGCTCTCGATCTTAGCTTCCGGCACAAAATCAATGGCTTGTAGGTTGGTTATGTATCTCAGGTAACCCTTAACCTTATTCGAATCGACCATCTCACCATTAAGATACCATACCGTATCACGTTCCAGCACGTATGTTGTATCATCATATTCTATCGCTACACGTACGATATCGCTGGGCTCGAATTTGAACACCTTTCTGTTCCACCACCTTGTCATCCCCCTTTCTAACAGATACTTTGGCATCAACTTAGCTATCCTCACGCATGGCCGGTTACCCCATATCACATAATATCCCAACCCTTGCGGCGCTTCCTTGCCTATTTTCAATTCCACCGCCCTCCTACCACCGGCGAACTTAACAATCCTACTCTCCTCGGTAATACCGTATTTCTCGTATTCGTCGGGATTACAGGTTATCACCTCACGCCCTATAGCTATATCAGGTGCTTTCTCCGCCAGCTGCTTCATGACCCATTCAAGTGCGGGATACTCTAAAGGTGATACCATCCACCACCCATCGTCACGCTTCTCGAACACAAAACATGTATCGTTTCTTGTGATCTCAACCCTTTCAACTTCAACCCCCTTCATCGGATAGTATGCAAGCCGCTCACGTGCCGGCTGTACGTATCGTTTCACCAGTAAGAACGCCACCACCAGTACTACCAAGGTACCTGTCAACACTAAGAGCGGACGGCTTTTTGTCGCCATCTTATACCTTAAATATATATAATAGAAGAGTCTGTTCTGGCAACCCACATTGTTAACCCTCTCTTCAGTTGACTTATGCTCTATTTCCGTATTTTAAAGTAATGGTGCTAACCGGCAAAGTTTGGAAGTTTGGTACCAACATCAACACTGATATAATCTATCCCGGTAAGTTCTTAAAGATAACCGATCCTGATCAGATGGCTTCCTATGCATTTGCGTCCATCTATCCCGATTTCCACAAATCCGTCACCCCCGGCGATATAATCGTAGCAGGTCGTAACTTCGGCTGCGGGTCGTCACGCGAGCAAGCCGTACTTTGCCTTAAACATTTAGGTATCGGTGCAATAGTTGCCGAATCCATTGCCCGCATTTACTATCGTAATGCAATAAATGCTGGCCTACCTGCTATCATCTGTCCCAACATAACAGCCAATGTCAATAACGGTGACATACTTGAACTACAACTCGAATCCGGCCAGATAATCAACAAAACCACCGGCGTAAAGCTGCAATTCACACCATTACCACCGTTCATACTTAATATCATTCGTTCAGGTGGCCTTATACCTTACCTAAAAACCTGCAGCCCATCTACCAGGAGGTAAAATGCATTATTTACTAATCATCCTTTTAGCTTTACCAACCAACTGGGTTGCACGTATCGCCAACGAATACGTAACAGTTGACGATTTACGCCCATACGTCAAATCGTACTCGGGTACAAATGTCGATTCCTTTGCACGTGCCAAGCTTGACGACCTCATTCAACGCAAACTATTTGTACTTGCTGCCAAATCCATAGGGCTTAAACCTACCGGCGACCCCGCACGCATACTACAACGCGAAACTGTACGTAAGCTCTACCAGAAAGTGGTCCGCAACCGTATCCATGTACCGTTCTGGCAAATCTATTCCTACTGGAAACGTAAGCATTTCGAAGTAAAAGCACGTCATATCGTTGTACCGACATTCCATCAAGCCCTACGCATATATGTGGAGCTGATTAAGGGTGCAAACTTCGATTCACTCGCCAAACTTTACTCAAAAGATCCACGTACCGCCAGAAAGGGTGGCGACCTTGGCTGGTTACGTGCGGGTGGCCTCGACCCCAAACTCGAGCGTATCGTGTTTTCACTCCAACCTGGTCGGTTCTCCTTACCGGTACGTACTAAATCCGGTTACCACATTGTGCTGGTAGAAGATCGCCATCCACTTGCTGTTAAGCCGTTTGCTGAAGAACGCAAATCCATCAGAAACACCCTACGTTACAGGTTAGAACGCAAGCTATCACAAGCCTATCTCAAACATATCGAACATCTTTCCTCCATACGTTACGACAATGCGAACATCAAGCATATCACCCGTATTGCAGCAGGTTTGAAGCACCGCACCCCACCCGGTGAGCTACCCGATTTCCCCAACACATTGCGCTCACTACCGCTCGTGTATACAATGTTTGGTACAGTCACACTGGGGACGATACTTGATCACTTGGAGGGTAGGACACCTCGTGGGTTAAGTTGGGACAACCCCTCCAGTTTAAAGGATTATCTCAAGAACTACGTATTGTTTGAGCTCGCCTTACCTACGGAAGCACGTCGCTGGTGCTTACATAAGGATCCATCCGTACTCAAAGCGGTCACCCGCCACCAGGAACGCCAACTCTATAATCTCTACTATCTCCGTATAACACAGTCCATACCTACACCACCCGAAGACGAAGCCCTTTCCTACTATAACGAACATAAGGCTGAGTTCAAGGGCAAACCATTCGACCAAGTTCGTGGCATAGTATACAATCGCCTTCGTACAAAGATGGTAACTACACGCATACAGCAGGTGACCGATTCACTCAGACAAGTCTACAAGGTAGAGATCAACGAACCCACTTTAAAATCCTTATTATCGGAGGTTAAATGAAAAAGCATCTTTACATCTTTGTCTCTGTAGCCATCGTGGTGATAGGTGGTACAATACTGGCTACGTTGTTTGTGTTCAGGGGTCACCTGTTACGCGAACCCCGTACCGATATCCTCGCCCGCGTAGGTAACGAAGTGTTAACGCTGGGCGATTTCTACCGGTTGATACCCGCCGAATATGCAGGTCAACTCACGTTAACCGAGAAACGCAACTTCCTCGACAACTGGGTAAACACCCAACTACTCTATCTGGCTGCCAAACGTGAAGGTCTCGACAAAGAGCGTGACGTAGTATTGCGACTCAAACAATTAGAACGCGAGTTCCTTGCTAACACCTACATAGAGCGTCACCTTGAGACTGAGGAACCCACCGACGATGAACTACGTCAGTATTATGAGGCTCATCTTCGTGAATTCTCGGAAGAACGCAAAGTTGCACAGATTGTCGTCCCCACCGAAGACGAAGCACGCGCTATACTTAACGAACTTCAACGTGGTACAAGTTTCACCCAACTTGCACGCGAACATTCCATACATCCCTCCAAGAAGCGTGGTGGTGTAATCGGTTACATTCGCAGGGGTGACCTCGTCGGTATGCCACAGCTAGAGGATGCCATCTTCAGCCTACGAACCGGTGAGATAAGCGATATCATCCTCGCCTCCGACGGTTTCCATATCGTAAAGGTGCTCGCCATACGTAAGCTATCAAAACCTATCCCCTATGACGACGTAAAAGATATGATACGTAATCGCCTTTATCTCGAGAAGAGTCGCGCGATGCTCGATAGCATACTGAACGATTTACGTAGCAAAGTTACGGTTGAAACCCACCCTGAGCTATTGCGTTAATGTTAGCTTTAGTGCTAACTATGCTACTACTCGACCGTCCACTCGCTATCGTTGGTGATACCACAGTTATCACTCAAACCGAACTCGACCTCACAATATATCTCACAGGACTTGTACCGAACGATTCCATCCGTAAAGTGCACCTGCAATCACTTATCGACCATAAAATACTGGTTGAGCAAGCACTTCGTGAGTCCATCTCCATCAACCCCGAAGCTATAGAACAAGAGTGGCAAACCAACTGGCAAAACTTATCACCGTTCATCGATAAACTCAGCCTACCCGCATCCGATATAAAACGTTTACTGCGTACCAAAGCACGTGACGATCTGCTCATATACCATCTATTGCAGAAACATTTCCCAGATGAGCTAAAACTTACCGACCTCGAATTATGGTCATACTACAAAGAACACAGGGACTCCATCATCACACCACCAGCTGTTAAGTGTTACCTAACCTTCATCCCTTATAGGTTAGATGAAGGTATGCTCATAGCAGAGCAGCGGCTCAAACATATCATAACCTTATTCAAAAACGGTGTACCGTTCGACTCACTAGTCAGGTTTTCCGACGATACCACCGCATGGCATACACGCGGTTATGTAGGTAATATTCTCGTTTCGTACCTCTCCGCCGTGTATGGTAGCCAGTTATCGCAACTCGATTGTGGTGATTATTCGGTTCTACCCATGCCGCAAGGCTATCTCTTCCTGTACGTAGCCGATCGTGCCGGTGGTTTCGTCTCGTTGTATCAGCTTACAATAAGGGCATATCCCACACCTGCTGATACACAGGCAACACTCGATCTTATCGCACACGTCAAGTCGTTACTTAGTGAGGGTGAGCTCCACTCCCTACCCTCATCCGTCATGTTACTATCAGACGGTAACACATGGCTATCACTAACCGACTTACCCTTCACAATAGAGTATGATTCCATCACATTACACAACCCGACCACCATACCTACAGAGAATGGTTTCTTCCTCATGTACGCATTAGCTAAACGGCCAGCCCGTAGGTTAAGGTTTGATGAGGTCAAACCGCAACTACGTTCCATCCTGTGGAATAACAAAATATCGTACCTGAGCGATCAACTTCTCACCGATATACGACATACAGTACCTGTTGTATATTTAGCGAAATGGCAATAGGTATCACCATAGGTGATCCCGCCGGTATCGGGCCCGAAGTCACCCTCAAAGCCCTAAACGATCTACAGCTACCCAACCACGCAGTCAAGCTATTCGGTAGCCGCACCATATGGACCCGTGTAGCTGAACAGCTTCACCTCTCCATACCCTATGAGATTGTGGACATCCCCACCCCAGTAGATATAAAAATAGGTCACCCCTCCGCAGCTGCTGGTAAACTCTCTTACAGCGCATTTATTGCCGCTGTTGATGCCGCCATTCGTGGCACCATACGTGGGTTAGTAACTGCACCTATAAACAAATACAGCTGGTATCTATCCAACATCCACTATGCTGGCCATACTGATTTACTTGCAAAGCTTACACATGTACCTCACTATGCTATGTTGATGATGTCACCCAAAATCCGTGTCACCTTAGTAACAACCCATATACCAATACATGCAGTAGCGACTGCACTTACACCTGCCGCTATCATCGAAAAGGTTAAGCTTACCCATACCTTCCTCACGCATTACCTTAGCATAAGTA
>CBFDTI010000066.1:0-6831 GCA_965612795.1 uncultured bacterium
GAAGCAGCCGGCTTTTCTGTACACTTCTTCACCATACCAGAGGGTGAAAAATTCAAGCGTCTCGATACCGCTGAAGACATCTACGACTTTTTAATGGATCACTATTTCGATAATACTGGGTTACTTATTGCATTGGGTGGCGGCATGGTAACGGATATTACGGGGTTTGTTGCACTCACCTACAAGCGTGGCGTACGTTGGATACCTGTGCCAACCACATTTATGGCACAAGTTGATGCAGCAATAGGTGGCAAGGTAAGTGTCAACCGTCGTGGCAAGAACATACTGGGTAGTTACTATCAACCCTCACTCGTATACAGCGATATAGAAGTATTGAAAACATTACCTATAAATGATATCAAAGAAGGGCTTGTCGAGGTTGTAAAATATGGCATCGTGATGTCACCCGAGCTTTTCGACTATGTTGAAGCCCATCTAACCGACCTACTGACAGGCGATCTTATCTCACTCTATCAGCTTGTTGAGAAGTCGAGTCAGCTCAAAGCCAAAGTAGTGAGTGAAGACGAACACGCGAGAGGCGTTCGACAGACGTTGATGCTTGGCCACACCGTCGGCTACACCATAGAGTCGGTAACCCGACATAGGGTTTCACATGGCAAAGCTACCAATCTTGGCATATTGGCGGCTACACTTATCGCGTACAGGATGGGGCTTATCGATCTGGACACTACTCGTCGCATAATTAGGTTACTACTTAACATCTATCCTGCGGGATGGTTCATAAAGTTTCATGCTGAGGAGATCGAAACACACTTACGGCAACACAAACGCATAAAGGATGGCAAAATTTCAATGGTATTACCCACGAAAATAGGTGCAGTCACCATCAGGGACGACATACCTGTTAAACTTGTCTATGAAGTGTTCCGCGACATGGTGATGCTGGCATCATTTGAAGACCTTGCACAAAAACCCAAGGAGGCATAATGGGCAAGAAGAAAAAAGCCAAACTGAAAAAGGAGGAACCCAAACCTCCACGTAAAAAGTATCGCCCTCGTAGAGTGGAACCTGTGCGGTTGAGTGGCAAAAATTACGGCTTACTGGTGCTGGGCCTATTTGTGATATTCTTAGGGTTCATATTCCTCAAAAACCAGCTACTCGTAGCTGCTACAATAGCGCTGATCGTCGGCTATTTAGGCATAATACCGCTTGCATTACTGTATCCTTACCCATGGAGACGCCACACAGAGGACGGGGGCGAACGTACCAAGTAATCTTCTATGCCGGTAATATTATCTCTGTTAACAACCCACGTACTTACGTATCAATCGATACATCAGCTTGAATATCGGATTCATAGAGATTCAGTATCCCTACCCGTGAAACCTTACGTCAAACCTATACCTTTAATACAACGTAAGGATACCATCCTACGGCGAGAAGTGTTTGGTTACCTTCCTTATTGGCGACGTGACTGCTACCCCTCTTTGAATTACGAGCTATTATCCGTGATCGCATACTTTGGTGTAGCACTCGGCCCCACTGGTAATATCACAAATTACCATGGATGGCCGGTTACGGGGTTGATCAACCTTGCCCATGCTCATGGAGTTAAGGTCGTACTTGTCGCTACATGTTTTAGTAGTAACGCAATAAGCTCAATAATACGTAACCCCACATATACACAGAATGCGATACACAATCTTTTGGAGCAGGTTGAACTCGGCAACGCTGATGGTATCAATATAGATTTCGAGCTACCTTACTCCTCAGACAGCACATATTTCACCAATTTCATGCACATACTTGCAGATACGTTCCATGCACATAACCCCGACTATTACGTTGTGTTAGATGTAACCGCTGTTAACTGGTTGAACAGGTTTCAAGTAGCTGAGCTTGCTCAAATCTGTGATGCAATTCTCATCATGGCATACGATTATTACTGGTCTGGCAGCCCCTACGCCGGCCCTGTTGCACCATTAACTGGTAGCACTTATTATGGTAACTATAACGTGACAAATACTGTTAACTACTATCTCACGCATGTACCTGCAAATAAGTTATTGCTAGGTGTACCCTACTATGGGTACGATTGGCCTGTTGTTGACAGCACCCCACGTGCACGTACCACGGGGCAAGGTGATGCCAAAACTTTTGCACAGATCATGGAAGAGATCGGCGATTATGGCAGGATATGGGATACGGAGTCACAAACCCCTTGGTATCGCTACTATTCAGGTGGCTGGCACCAATGTTGGTACGACGACGATACATCATTGGGCCTCAAATACGAGCTGGTGGAAACCAAAAACCTACGTGGTATTGGCATATGGGCGTTAAGCTACGACGGTAATTATTCACAGTTATGGGATGCTATATATTACCACTTTGTGTTACCACCGTTACCCACAGTGCCCGAACCTATCTATGCGCTTGCGAAACCTGGTTACATCGAACTACTTTGGCATGCATCCACCTATGCGGATGGCTACAAGGTTTACGTATCAGAAGATGGTGAGCGTTTCGATTCATTAACAACAACCGCTGATACATGTCTGGTGATAGATAACCTACCATCCGGACATGCGTATTTCTTCAAGATCAAGTCGTACAATGTCAAAGGTGAAAGCGATTTCTCACGACAGCTTATCGGTGCATATATGGGGAACAATGCATCCCCCATACTTATAGTCAATGGGTTTGATTCCCCCAAACCTGGCAACACCTACTCCTACGTGTACCATCATGGCAAGTCGCTCGCCAACACCGGCTATGGGTTTGCATCTGCCACTAGCGAAGCTATCACCTCAGGTACGGTCGAGCTAAACAATTATATGGTGGTAGATTGGATACTTGGGCAAGAAGATAGACCTGACGATGTGTTCAACCCCACAGAACAACAATCACTTGTTCAGTACTTGGAGAATGGTGGCCACCTATTAGTGTCAGGTTCTGACATCGGCTATGCGTTAGGTAACACAGACTTTTATCATAACTACCTGCATGCCAGATATGTTTCAGACAATACGCAGCTATATCAGGTTGAAGGTGTATCACCACCATTTGATGGGGTCACCTTCAACTTTGACGACGGCAACCACGGTATATACCGGGTACGATACCCAGATGCTATTGACACATGTAATGGCAGTCGTCGCATCTTACGATATACCGGTAGCGATTATTTTGCCGGTATTGCTTACGAAGATAACTACGAGCTTATATACCTAAGTTTTCCGATCGAAACCGTCTATCCACAGGCATCACGTGATACACTTATGGCACGTATCATGCACTTCTGGGGTATACCCCAACCCATACACGAACCGCCCTACAGCATGGAACTACATTACAATACGGTATTCAGTACATACTGGCAACTAAACCTATCGTCACGAGATATCACCAGAGTGAAAATAGAGGTCTACGATATACTGGGGCGTCAACTTACAGCAGAGCAATATCGAACCCATCGCCTAACGTTTACGTGGGATGCAAGTGATGCACCACCAGGCGTGTATTTTGTGAACATCGAACTCAACAACACCCCATACCGTATCATCAAACTATTACATATCCAGTGATGTCCATAAATATCGAAGATTACGATTACGAGCTACCGCGTGAACTTATAGCCCAATATCCAGCCCCCGAGCGTACCAAGTCACGTCTTATGGTAGTCAACAGGCAAACCGGCACAATCCTACACAGGAAATTTGCCGATATCGTGAAGTTATTACCTTCACAGGGGGTATTAGTGCTTAACGAAACAAAGGTCATCCCTGCAAGGCTGTTGGGCCGTAAAGATACAGGTGGTAAGATTGAACTTTTAATAGTACGTAAGATCGATACCCATACAGCGGACGTACTTATGAAACCCAAACGCGGTATGGATAAAGGGCGCAAACTAATCATCGGCGAGGTAACTGCTGAGGTGATAGATCGCCAAACTGTACGTTTCTCCGTACCCGTAGACGATGTCATCCAATCCCATGGCCAGATACCACTACCACCCTATATCAAGCGCGAACCCAACAAGTACGATTACGAGCGTTACCAAACCGTCTACGCACGTGTACCGGGTTCCATAGCTGCACCTACGGCAGGGTTACATTTCACTGAGGAATTGCTACAGAAGATTGAACATAAAGGTATCAAGATTGTTAAAATCCTGTTACATGTGGGTATAGGTACATTCGCTCCTATACGTACGGGTGAGGTGGAAAAACATCGTATGCATGAGGAATACTTTGAGATCAGTGCACCCGCCGCCGACCTCATAAATACTTATAAACCCGTAATCGCTGTAGGTACAACAACAGTGAGGGCACTCGAAAGCGCTGCCAAGAAAGTAGACAACAAATGGGTAGTTATCCCCCAGAAGGGTTTCACAGATCTATTTATCTACCCTGGGTATAATTTCAAAATCGTCGACATGTTAGTGACCAATTTCCACCTACCACGTACAACGTTGTTATTGTTGGTATCCGCGTTTGCGGGACGTGACCTCATAATGAAAGCTTACAGAGAAGCAGTTAAGAACCGCTATCGATTCTACTCATATGGCGATGCTATGCTTATAGTATAGGTTATTCTGATAGCAATTTTTTGATCTCCCTCAGCTCCCGGATTACACCACGTAACCAGTAACGTGACAGCACAAGCTTTTGATGTCCACGTAGTAACTTCTTTGCCCCCTCTATTGTATATTTCTCATTATACAGAAGGTGCTTGATTTCAGCAAACCTCGCAATATCATCCTCCGTATACAAACGGCCACGTTTGTCACGCTTCACTTTTATACCAAACGCTTTCTCCCAAAACCTCAACGTTGCAGGGGTGACACCCAATTTTAAAGCTACCGAATTTATGCGGTAGGTTTTATTCTCACTCATGGAGTACCCGGGCCCAATATTGGGCCCGGGTAAAGTGTGGTTATCTCAACCAGATCAACTTACGAGTTTGTGTCACTTTACCGCTTTCGAGCCTGTAGAAATACACACCACCGGCAACCCTGTTACCACGTGCATCAGTACCATCCCATACGTAGGTGTATCTGCCGGGTGTCATATACCCGCTCGTGAGCTCACGTATACGTTGACCTGTCGCATTGTATATAACAAGCCGTACGTGTGAGGGTTGCTTAATCGTGAAACTGAATCTCACATCCGTACGTGCGGGGTTGGGTTCACAAGGCTCGAGGTAGAACCTAGATATATCAGGCGAAGTTTCAATTATACCGACAATATCGTCAAGTTCCCTAGGAACCAACCTATATACGGAATCTGGGTTTTGATCTATAATCGCATAGAGGTCGAAATACCCGACAGGTGCCGTTGTACCATCTATATCGGTATTCGCATCGATGTACATGATAGCCGTATCGATAAGCGTATCCCGATACTGATAAATATGTATTTCAGCTGATGAACCCTCCGACGGGAAGTGTTCATCCGTCCATACACTATCGACGTATGCGAGCATCGACTCATATCTTTCGTCACCGAAGTTAGCAAGCGTCCTTGGCATAGCGATCACTGGATACGGTGGTACCGGTACACTCGTTGGTGCCTCTGGTGTAAGTATCAACATCGTACCATCAACCCCCAGCGTACCTGTCACACGTACGTATTCACCCACCGTATACGCATCCGCAATCCCTGTACCCATAAGCTTTATACCAGCACCCTGATCCTCCATGTAGACGATATCGGGACCGAACTCACCCGCTGCGGTCACGTACCCCTCTATAGTTACTGTGGTACCGAGCTCCATCCCACGTGCATGCACTATCTGCATAGCATCGGGATTGTATTCAATTACACGCAGGAATTGATACGGATAGTACTGTCCCGCTATGGTATCCGTCCATATACCCATGTAACCAACAGCAAGCTCAGGTAGATCGTCGCCATCAAGATCTATACCACCACGTACGGTCATATCACCACCACCTATTGAACGTGCCAACAGATCCCTATAGACAATCCCATATTGTGCGTAATGATCGGGATTAGTAGGATCCGTACCTGTAAACTCCCATTCATAAATACCACCGTAGGTGGTGAAATAAATGCTGGGCTGACCATCACCATCCATATCTGCGACACAGAAATCGAGCAACGTATATGCTGGGAACTCACCTATTAGATAGAAGTTGGTGGTATCCATCGCCATTGCATCCGTAACCCCATCTATCACATATAGATAACCCGTAAAGTAGCCACCTACATACACCTCGTCAGCATTGTCACCATCTACATCACCAACACCCATACCTATGATGTTGATATCGTCAGACGGACACATCGTGTACGGGGTGCTCATCTCGTAAGTATTAGTACCCGTTGCCTTGATGATGAACACCGTGATGTTATTCCATGTCTGACAGAGTGCCTCCTTTGTACCATCACCATCGATATCACAAATCTTAACCGACCATGGGCTACCACCGAAATCTACGCCTCGTCTGAGCTGTAACTCCTCATTCACTGCATAGAAGCCAGGAAATTCCCCCGCCACCGACCATATATAGAATCTGTCATCTGTTACACCTACACTATTGGTAGTTTTACCATTGAACGGCACTATAAGCTCTTGCCTACCATCACCATCAAGATCATAAACGGCAAATTCGGCAGCATAGAAGCGATCGAGCGAATCCTCCGCCGTAAGGTAACGTACAGCAGCCGGCTCCGTACCGTAACCGTTGTCAGTGGTGCCATCCCATTCAAATACAAACAACCCCACGCTGTCAGCCTCTATAGCATCGGGTGACCCCGCATAGCTACCAACAAATACTATGATCTCACCATTACCATCGGCATCAAGGTCACCAGTCTTCACGCACCTTACAGGATAGCTGTA
>CBFDTI010000067.1:0-6771 GCA_965612795.1 uncultured bacterium
TCACGCACCCTCTCCAGTAACTCCCACTCACGTGCCAACTTTTTATCCACATATTTATCGTTCACCTCCGGCATGCTCTCCAGCTGCACACTCTCGCTGTCAGGTTTGAAGTAACCCCATGCCTCTTCCGCCGTAAACGGCATTATTGGTGCTATAAGTCGCACAATCACCCCCATTATCTCGTATAGCGCAGTTTGTGCACTCCTACGTTCAACCGACTCTTTCCCATACGTATACAACCTGTCTTTTAATACATCCAAATACAAGCGCGACAGATACACAATAAAGTTGTGGTAGTGATATATCACTTTATAGAATGCATAATCCTCATATGCACGTCGTACTCTATCGATCACCTCCTGTAACTTATGCAACATGTATCTATCGATCGCCATCATCTTCTCATACTCAATTTTGTCCTTTTCGTAATCAAAATCGTACAGATTACCCAGTATGTATCGAAACACATTCCTTATCTTTCTGTAGTCCTGCGCCACCTGTGCTACCTTTTCCTCGTCGAATGCCACATCCTGCGTATAGTCAACACTCGCCAGGTATAACCTCAATATATCTGCACCCCACTTATTCCATACCTCACGTGGTGTCACTACATTGCCTAAGTGTTTCGACATCTTCCGGTAGTTCTTATCCAATATCAACCCATGTGTCAACACTCCTTTAAATGGCGATTTATCCTTCACCGCAGTTGCCAACAACAACGAATGTTGAAACCATCCCCTATGTTGATCGACTGCCTCCAGGTATAGATCCACAGGGATATCCAAGTTCAGCGCATAAAAGCTACAGGATGAATCAAACCACACATCAAATATATCCTTTTCCTTTGCAAATTCACGGCTACCACATTTCATGCATTCAAACTCACCCAACTCTTCAGGTTCTACATCAAACCACACCTCGCTACCCTTTTGTTCAACTAACTTTTTCACTTTTTCCACAACCTTTGCTTCCAACAGCGGTTCACCACATTTCTTGCAATAAAGTACCGGTATCGGTATACCCCAACTCCTTTGACGTGACAGACACCAATCCGGCCTCTCCCTTATAGTGTTATAGCTACGCTCTCTACTCCATCGTGGTACCCAGCTCACCCGATTTTCAACCATCTCCAACATCCTCCTCTTCAACCCATTATGTTCGACATCCAGAAACCATTGCGGTGTAGCTCTAAATATAAGTGGCGAATGGCACCTCCAACAATGTGGATACGAATGTGTAATAACATCTACCTTCACCAGTTTACCCACATCATGTAACTTATCTATAATCTTGTCATTCGCATCAAACACATACATACCACTGAACTCACCCGCCTCCTCCGTAAACCTACCGGCTGCATCCACTGGCGACACTATTGGTAAATTATATTCGATACCCACCAGATAGTCCTCATATCCATGTCCTGGCGCAATATGTACACATCCCGTACCCTGATCCATCACCACAAACGGCGCATTTATCACATACGTATCACGTACGATAAATGGATGGTACGCAAGCTTACCCTCCAGATCTTTACCTTTCACCTTCTTGATGACTTCAAACTCCTTCACTCTTATCTCATCCATCACTCGCTTAAGTGCCGGCTCTGCCAGTATCCACACCCCTTCACTATGCTTAACATACACATACATTGCATCCGGATGTAGTGCTATAGCCACGTTACCCATCAACGTCCATGGTGTAGTAGTCCACACCAAAAATGCTGCCTCCTCACCTTGCACATCGAACAATAGATATACTGATGGTGACGTATGTTCTTCGTATTCGATTTCTGCCTCTGCTAACGCTGTCTGACATCTTGTACACCAATGTACTGGCCGTTTAGCTCTATAGATATAACCACCTTCTATCAACTTCTGAAACACCTCCAACGTCCTCGCTTCGTACTTGGGTTCCATCGTCAGATACGGATGTTCCCAATCACCCACCACTCCCAACCTTATGAACCCCTCCTTCTGTAGGTTCACATATTTCAACGCATACTGTTCACAAGCACGCCGTATTTCACGCTTACTCATTGTCTTGGCTTTATCACCCAACTCCTGTATCACTCTATATTCTATTGGCATACCATGACAATCCCACCCCGGTACAAACGGTGTCACATAACCTGTCATATTTCGATACCTTATGATTATGTCCTTAAGCGTCTTATTAAGCGCATGCCCAATGTGTAAATCACCATCCGCATAAGGTGGTCCATCATGTAGTACAAATACTCCCTTTGCATCCTTACGTTTTAACATCTTCTCGTATAACTTTATTTTGGCCCACTTTTCAAGTATTTTAGGCTCCTTCTCAACAAGATTAGCCTTCATCGAAAATCCCGTCCGTGGTAGGTTAAGCGTCTCTTTATAGTCCATTTCACCTCCTAATTTCATGCACGATAGTTTAAAATATGCCCAAACCCACAGGGTCAAGTAAATGTAGCGTCTATCTTGTTTGTTGGTTGATTTGCCGATTTAATCTATTTGGTGAGCTTAGCGGTTACATGTTGACATCTCTTCACCTTATTCTATATTAATTGCCATCAAGGAGGCACCTCATGAAACGCTTTTTAACTTCTGAATCTGTAGCCGAGGGCCATCCTGACAAGATCTGTGACCAGATTTCTGACGCGGTACTCGATGAGCTGCTCAAACAAGACCCCAACTCCCGTGTAGCGTGCGAAACTTTTATCACCCGCGGGCTTGTCATCGTCGGTGGCGAAATTACCACCCAAGGTTACGTTGAACTGAACGACCTTGTCCGCCAAATCCTCAAAGATATTGGTTACACAAAAGAGTTCGGTCTCGAGCCCGACACTGTAGGTGTACTAAACGCAATCTCACAACAATCACCCGACATTGCACAGGGGGTGAATCGTGGTGGTGCCGGCGACCAAGGTACAATGATCGGCTATGCGACCAACGAAACCCCTGAACGTATGCCATTACCTATAATATTGGCACACAAACTTATGCGTAGACTCACCTACGTACGCAAGAATAAAATATTACCCTACCTCGGTCCCGACGGTAAAGCGCAGGTTACCGTTGAATATGAAGGCAATCGTCCCCTTCGCGTATCCTGCATAGTGTTGTCCTTTCAACATACCCCTGACATACTCGACGATACGGGTATGTTTATAACCGATGCTGCACGTGATGAAGCCATCGCAACTATCATCAAACCCGTGCTAGGGGATTGGATTGATGAAGCCACCCGCTACTTCATTAACCCCACCGGCAAATTCGTCATCGGTGGCCCAGTCTCCGACACTGGTATGACCGGTAGAAAGATCATCGTTGATACATATGGTAGCACAGTACCACATGGTGGCGGCGCCTTCTCCGGTAAGGATCCCACTAAAGTTGACCGTTCTGCCGCTTATATGGCACGTTACTTAGCGAAAAATATTGTCGAGGCGGGGCTGGCCGATCGTATCCTCGTAAGTATCAGCTATTCAATAGGGGTGGCTGAACCTGTCGCTGTCGATGTGAATACACTCGGTACCGGCAAAATACCTGATGAACGCTTACGTGATATCATCAAGAAGCGGTTTGATCTTACCCCGCGCGGTATTATCGACTACTTTGATCTGCTCCGTCCTATCTATCGTCAAACTGCCTGTTGTGGACATTTTGGGCGCCCCGAATTTCCGTGGGAAAAAACAGACGCTGTTGATACATTTCTCAAAGATGCCTAACAAGGAGGTACAATGTCAATCCTTGTAGATGAATCCACCCGCGTATTAGTACAAGGCATCACAGGACGTGACGGTTCATTTCATGCCAAACAGATGCAATCCTATGGCACCAAAGTAGTGGGCGGTGTAACTCCCGGCAAGGGTGGCACTAAAGTTGATAACATCCCCGTATTTGATAGTGTTGCCGAGGCCGTATCCGCTGTCAATCCCACCGCCACCTGTATATTTGTGCCCGCACCATTTGCTGCCGATGCAATAATAGAAGCCGCTGATGCCAACATACCACTGATTGTAACAATAACCGAAGGTATACCTGTACATGACATGTTACGTGTGGTAACTTATCTACGCAGTAAAGGCATCACCCTCATAGGGCCTAACTCACCTGGCATCATCAGCCCCGGCAAGTGTAAGATCGGTATAATGCCAGGTCACATATTCAAACCTGGCGAAATAGGTGTATTATCACGTAGCGGTACACTTACTTACGAAATCGTACATCACCTAACTTCCAACAATCTAGGGCAATCTACCGTCATCGGCATAGGTGGCGACCCTATTATAGGGCTTAATTTCATTAAAGGGTTAAAGCTATTCCAGAATGATCCACAAACTCGTGCAATAGTGCTTATCGGTGAAATAGGGGGAACCGACGAACAGGAAGCCGCCCGCTATATCGCCGACCACATAACTAAACCTGTTGTTGCCTTCATAGCTGGCAGAACTGCACCCCCCGGCAAACGTATGGGACATGCAGGTGCTATAATTTCAGGTAGCGAAGGCACAGCTGCAGAAAAGATACGTACGTTCGAGTCGCACGGTATCCCCGTAGCTAACGAGCCTGAAGAAATACCTAAATTATTACAACAACTCCTTTAGCCGTCTCTATGCTTTGGCATTTATTACTTATTTTATCCGTAGGAGGGCAGATGGAAGCACGTGGCATGTGGGTACAAGCCAGCTTCATAAGGGATCCCAAAAATGTGGAGAAAATCGTCCAATCCGCCAAATCCCATAACTTCAACTTACTCATCGTGCAGTGTGTAGTAGGTGGTTATGCATATTATGACTCGAAAATCCTTCCCAAATCGGAGTATATTCGCAAATATAAAGATTACGATCCACTCCGCGAATTCATCCGCTTATGTCACAAGAATGGCATACAGGTACATGCATGGGTTAACACCTATGTCATATGGTCGAGTGATGAACCTCCAAAAGCTCCCAACCATGTACTAAACCTACACCCTGACTGGACCTTAATCGACGATAGAGGTATACCTATGTCACGTTACACCAAAAGAGACTGGGTCTCAAGAGGGGTTGAAGGCATCTACCTCAATCCACGGCTCGCCCCAGTCAAAGATTACCTTACCTCCATCTTTCTTGAAATTGTGAGCAATTACGATGTCGATGGTGTACATTTCGATTTTGTACGTTTCCCTGGTACAAAATATGGCTATGCCGATACCGAACGCCAATATTTTATCGAACTACATGAAAGTTGGGACCCCGCACTCCTACCCGATAACGCGCGTAGCCATGCACCTGAACGTGATCTACATCGTGGCTTCTCCCCCTATGATGCATGGACCCGTTACTACAACCTCATCTGGAATAGAGAACGTGCGCATGCAGTTACAGAGCTCGTTTCCCGTGTCTACAATGAAGTTAAACGCATAAAACCCAACGTTATTGTTTCAGCTGCCGTCTTCGCACACGCAGGCACCGCTTTCTACTGGGTACAACAGGAGTGGAAGACATGGCCCCAACTCGGTATTATCGATCTATTAATCCCTATGGCCTATACATACCCAAAAGATATGGTGGTGAAGCTTGCTGCATCTGTCAAAGAGAACGCACGCGGCCGTCTCGCTTATATAGGGTTGGGTGCATATACGAAGCCTGTTCATGACATAATCTCTGAGATCAAGTCATGTCGTACCTACACCCACATAGATGGATGGGTCCTATTTCTCGACAAACCGCCTTTCGATAAACAAGAGTACCTTGATACACTTTGCAAGCATGTATCTGAAGATTGGGTACCAGCCCCTACTATCGACAACCCCGTGGTAGCTATAGTCGATCACCGTAAGGTCTACCTCAACGAAATACGTATGATACAAAACGAAGGCGAACCCTTACGAGAGGCACTCTTGCGTTGGCTCGATTATTACTTACTCTATCGCGAGGCATATCGTCGTGGCTACGTTGCATGGGAAGATTCACTATACTTTGATAACCTTCAACAAGCTTTCCGATCAGCTAGCAGCTTCCTCAACACCCTGCTAACACTTGGGTTGGATGAAGAGCAACTTCATAATGATCTGCAGCAACGTATCATCATATATAAGCTATTGAACGATGAGGTTTATAGAAAAGTACATATATCGAGTTCCGACCTTGTACGTGTACCCAAGCTCGCCGAATATCGTACCTTCTTCGTAAGCCTACCTAAAGACAGCAACCTCTGGCTACATACACTCAAACGTATGAAGCTATATCTCGTGTTGCATCAACTACAAAAGGGTAAAGATTTCGCCGACCTTGCATATAGGTTCTCTGAGAACAGCAAATCCGTCATCGGTGGCTACGCAGGTATAGCTAATTTACGTGAAGATAATTGGATCACAAGAGTCTTACGTACACTGCGTGAGGGCGAATTCAGCTCACCCGTACGTACATCACTCGGTCTGATAATTTTTAAAGTCGACACCATCTATGCAGAGGAAGAACGTCCGTATGGTGAACTACCACCACACCTCCAACGTACTGTATTCAATGAACTCCTACGTAAGCGTTATGATGAGTTTATCTCTACCCTACGTGACCGATCTCGTATCCAAATCTTACTGGAAGAGTGATCACCCTTCCACTTTCATCTCCACGTGTAGCTTACCCCTATGTATATCCATATATGGGAAAGCCACACTCATCTGCACCCCAGTGTTACCAGTCTGTAGCTCCAAACCTACCCCTACGCTCCATATGACTTCACCCGTATATGCAATATCTATTAACCCATACAGCCCATGTAGATATGGTTCAACAGCTAT
>CBFDTI010000068.1:0-6768 GCA_965612795.1 uncultured bacterium
ATATAGTGATTGGTCCATATCGGTGGGGTTGAGTTTCCCAATATTTGATGGAGGTAAAACTTGGCGTGCTATAGAAACGGCAACCCTCTACCTTAACAACTCGCGCTTAGAGTATGATAAACTGAAACGTTCCGCTATACTTGAGGTGCAACTTGCATACGTGGATATGGTTACGGGGTTAAAGAAGATCGAACTCACCCGCAAGCAACTCACAAGTGCACAGTTGAGCTACGACGCAGCCCTTGGTCGCTACAAAGCAGGTATCGCTTCCATAACTGAGGTCATAGATGCCAGTATTGCACTACTTGATAGCAAACTAAGCTACACAAGTGCAATATATGATTATCTGGTTGCTAAGTCCAGGTTGGCAGTTGCTATGGGGCAACTACCTTATAAACTGGAGGATTAATGCGCAAGAAACTGTTTGTGGTAATTGCCACAATCCTGATGATAATCGCAGGTTTAGTACTATGGAAAGTACGTCACCAGGCCACCGCTATAGATAAGTTGAAACTATCCCAAGCCATCGTCAAACGCGGCTCTATCACCCTAAAGGTAACAGAAAGTGGTAGAGTTGAACCGCTAACTATGGTCAATATCAAGTCCGATTTCGCTGGTGAGGTCAAATCTTTACTTGTAGATGAAGGTACCGTAGTGGAGCCAGGTGACACACTCGCAATCATACAGCTAGAAGCTACACAATCACAACAGGTAGCAAATGCATGGGCTACCCTACAACGTATGAAGCTGGAACTCGAATCTGCGCACCGTGATTTGGAGCGCAAGCGCGAGCTGCTTGAGAAGGGCTTCATTGCCAAAAAGGAGGTTGAGGATGCTGAAAAACTCTATGAAGATTGTAAGATCAACTATGAGTTAGCTAAACGTCAGCTCAGGCTACTGCTTGGTGGTGCTGACATCAACCCAGAAGAGCTTGCAGCCAACGAAGTTACTCTGATAGCGATCAAATCCCCTGTATCCGGTGTTGTAATAAATCTAAACGTTGAAGAAGGCGAGATGATCACCTCTGGTACACGCACGTATGGTGGTGGTACCGTGCTTATGACCATAGCGGATTTGAGTAAGATGATAGTTAAGGCTAGGATCAACGAAATAGACGTAGCTAAGTTAAAGGTTGGCCAACCTGTGCAGATTGGGTTCGATGCCATACGTGGTAAAGTCTATCATGGAAAAGTTAGAAAGATATCACCTACCGGTACAGTCGAACAGAACATTGTCGTATACCCTGTAGAGGTTGATATACTTGATGCAGATTCGCTAATCAAACCCGGCATGACAGCTGATATCGACATAATCGTAGGTGAAGCCCATAATGTGTTGTTGGTACCTAAAACCGCTATCATCCAACGTGATGACCACAAATTTGTAAAAGTACTACGCCACGGCACACCACGTCCGCAACCAGTAATTACAGGGCTGGAGGATAATGTTAACGTTGAGATCAAACAGGGTCTATCTGAAGGCGATACAGTACTCCTACAGCCCACGGCAGGGTTACCAGCGTTATTAGGGCAATATAGGAGACCATTGCCACGTGGTATACGTAGATGAAGAAGCCACCACTCATCCATGTAAGCAAGGTAACCAAAATCTATCAAACCGGTAAGCTTGAGGTTATAGCTCTACGTGAGGTATCGTTCGATATCGGACTCGGTGAGTTCGTCTCGATAATGGGACCTTCAGGTTCAGGTAAGACCACACTCATGCATATATTGGGATGTTTGGCACGTCCCACATCCGGTGAATATTATCTCGATGGACGGTTGGTGAATACCCTCGATGATAATGAGCTTGCCCTCATTCGTAACCAACGTATAGGGTTCGTTTTCCAGTTATTCAACCTACTGCCGAGGATGACCGCACTCGATAATGTCGAACTTCCTATGCTATACTCAGGTATAAGTGGTGACGAACGTAAATTACGTGCAACACTTGCACTTGAAGCTGTAGGTTTAAAAGAACGTGCATACCATTATCCAAATGAACTTTCAGGTGGTGAACAACAACGAGTGGCTATCGCACGTGCGCTAGTGAACGAACCCGAGATACTATTGGCAGATGAGCCCACCGGTAACCTGGACTCACAATCCGGTAGAGAAGTAATGTCGATATTCAAATCCTTACATGAGCAGGGTAAAACAGTCATCGTTGTGACACATGATCCTGAGGTTGCCAGCTACGCAGATAGGGTACTACACATAAGGGATGGTAGAGTAGAGAAAGATGAGCTTCTACGTTCACATAAAGTATATGTAGGAAATAACAAACCTGTTAGTCGTCCTAAAAATACCGGCTTCTTGGGTGGCTTACTTACGGGGTTGGTTTCCGGCTATCGTGCAATACTACATAACAGGTTACGATCATTACTTACGATGCTTGGTATCGTGATAGGTGTGGCTGCTGTTATCGGTATGCTCGGTGTCGGTGAAGGTGCCAAACGTCACATAACAACAGAGATCGAGAAGCTTGGTGCCAATGTAGTTATGGTATACAGTAGGCCACCAAAGACCAAAGAGGAGGCATTCGAATGGCGTGGTAGATCTAAAGGGCTTACCTATGCAGATGCTATAGCTATCAAGGATAAATGTACAGCCGTCGACCATGTAGCACCCGAAATACGACGTAATGCGGTTGCCAGGTACCTTGATAATGAATACGATGCAGAGGTTATAGGTACTACCCCTGAATACCAGATAATACGTAACCATTGGCCGGAATATGGTAGGTTCATCAGCCGAGATGACCTTGAAACTTGGGCCAAAATCTGTGTACTCGGTAAGAACGTCAAGGAGGAACTATTCGGTGACGAAGATCCCATAGGTAAGGAGATCAAGTTAGAAGGTGAGCGCTTCACAGTGGTCGGTATAATGCAGGAAAAAGGGGCGTTCGGGTGGCTAAGGTTTGACGACCAGATTTTCGTCCCCATACTTACGATGCAGAAACGGTTCACAGGTGACGATAGGGTACAGATGATATTGGTGCAGTCAAAACCCGATATGGCAGACACTGCCAGCCAGCAGGTACGTCAGCTGTTACTCGATAATCACAACAATGTTGAGGATTTCGTCATCCGCAGCCAGGAAGAGTTTCGTCAAACCATCGAGAAAACTGTTGGTACGTTCAAAATAATGCTTGCAGGTATAGCAGCTATATCACTAATTGTCGGCGGTATCGGTATAATGAACATAATGTTGGTCTCAGTAACCGAACGTACACGTGAGATAGGTTTACGTAAGGCGGTGGGCGCACGTCGACGTGATATCATGATACAATTTCTGATAGAATCAACTATGCTATCGGTTACGGGTGGCATAATAGGTATATTGTTGGGTACACTATTCGCTAATACGATTGGCAATTTGATGGTAGGTGCGGGTATGTTTGGACCACCCAGGTTATGGGGTGGTGGCCAGTCGGTTGTCACATTCAGCTCTGTCTTACTTGCGTTTATGTTTGCAGTCACTGTAGGTATATTCTTTGGGATGTATCCTGCACGTAAAGCTGCACGCATGGATCCAGTCGAGGCTCTACGTTACGAGTAAATCCGGCTTATCCCAAAAGCTGGGCGCTTAGTCTATTTGAATACTAGTTGTCACTTTAATATTTCGCAAATCGTCACCGATCCACTGTTGGCAACCCACGATTTGTTGTAAATTCTAATAAAGGAGGTATCATGAGCTGGCTACTGTTGTTCCCGCTTGTAGTAAATAGCCCATATAGAGATAGTACATTATTGTTATCATCTCCCGATATTTGTAACCATACCATTGTCTTCGAATACGGTGGCGATCTGTGGTTGGTACCAGATACCGGCGGTATTGCTAGCAGATTGACATCAGATGAGGGGTTCGAATCCAACCCCAAGTTCTCACCCGATGGTAGGTTCATAGCATTTAGTGGTCATTACGATGCAGATAACTTCGATGTATACGTGATACCTGTGGATGGTGGCCCTCCGCTGCGGTTGACGTACCATCCAGCTTCCGATAGGGTAATAGGATGGACACACGACAGTAACTATGTGTTATTCATATCACGACGTACACATTGGCGTCAACCACGTCTGTATAGGGTATCGCTGGAGGACGGTTTACCGGAGGAGTTACCTCTACCAGTAGTCTATTGGGCGAGTTTCTCATCCGATGGTGGCAAGGTAGCTTTCAACCGTCGTCCTGCACGATTGGGGTGGCGCAACTATCGTGGTGGCCAGGTACCCGATGTATGGGTATATGATTTTGACCGCGACACAGCGTATAGGGTAACAGATTGGGAGGGTACCGACATATGTCCACTGTGGTACGAAGACAAAATATACTTTCTGTCCGATAGAGATGGTAAGCTTAACATTTACTGTTATGATACTAACACTGGGGTTATACATAAAATAACCGATCATCAGGATTTCGACGTCGAATTGCCAAGTTTAGGGGGCTCGAAAATCGTCTACCAATGTGGTGGCACATTATGGGTGTTGGATCTCACAACCGAAAGATACTGTAGATTGAAGATCAAGGTACCGGATGACTACAAGTTTGTACGTCCAAGATATGAAAATGTTTCCACCCTTGTGGATTGGTTCGATATATCACCACACGCCAAGCGTGCCGTGTTCGTTGCACGTGGCGATATATTCACTGTACCCAGAGAGAAAGGTCCAGTACGTAACATCACCCACACACCTGGTACACGTGAACGCTATGCGGTATGGTCGCCCGATGGTGAGTGGATAGCATATCTATCGGATGAAACTGGTGAATACGAGATATACATACGTAAAGCTGATGGTACGGGTGACGCAATCCGTATCACCTATGATGGTGAATGTTATCGCTGGCCGTTAGTGTGGTCACCTGACAGCAAGAAACTGCTATATTCGGATAGCAAGTTAAGGTTATTCTATTTAGATATCGATAAGAAAAAGCCAGTGTTAGTTGATACCTCGGCAGTCGATTACATATGGAGTTATTGCTGGTCACCCGATAGTCGCTGGCTCGCCTACATCAAGCAGAACGATAACTGGTACGGATCGGTTTACCTCTATTCGGTGGAAGCTAAAGAATCTTATAAGATAACCACAGATCTATACGATGAAGATGAGGTATATTTCGATCCCTCCGGTAAGTACCTCTATTTTATTTCGTCAAGAACGTTTACCCCCGCACGTGGCGATTTCGGTGAGCTTCGAGTTTACCCTGCTACCGAGAACATATGTTTAGTCACGTTACAAGCAGAGGTACCATCACCATTCCTACCCGAGAGTGACGAAGAAACACCCCAAGAGGAGACAGAAGAACCAGAGGAATCCGAAAAGAAGCCACCCGAAAAGATAGAAATCGATCTCGAAGGTATATCACAACGTGTAGTAGCTGTGCCGATACCTGCTGGTAATTACTCCAGTTTGGCAGCTGCCGAAAATAAAATATTCTACCTAGAGCGTACAGATTTTACATCTAGGGAGCACAAATACGATTTACACGTGTACGATATCGAAGAGAAAGAAGACCACATATTAATTAAAGGGATAGATGGATATAGGGTCTCAGAAGATGGTAAATACGTGCTATATAAAGCTGGCAATATATTCGGTATTATCGAGGTGAAGGATACACAGTATAGTGTTGGTGCTGGTGAGCTCAAAACCGACGAGATGAAGCTAAAGGTCGATCCCAGGCAGGAATGGTGTCAAATGCTACATGAAGCGTGGCGCTTGGAACGCGATTTCTTCTACGATCCCAACATGCACGGCGTGGATTGGCCCGGTTTGTATAAGATTTACAGCAAATTCTTACCTTATGCAGCTGATAGGTACGACTTGAATTACTTAATAGCGGGTATGTTACGTGAGTTGGGTGCCTCACACACGTATGTATGGGGTGGTAAGCTACCAGAGAAGGGGGTAAGGGTTGGCTTATTAGGTGTGGATTTCGAACTTGATCCAGCTACCGGGTTCTACAGGTTTAAGAAAATCTACAAGGGAGAAAACTGGCAAGAAAAGCGACGTGCGCCACTCACAGAGCCCGGTGTGATGGTGAAAGAAGGTGAATATCTCATAAAAGTCGAAGGTCAGCTCGTCCGATATCCAGATAACCCCTACAAATACTTTGAAAACACCGTGGATAAACAGGTGAGGCTTGAGGTCAACGACAAACCTAGCGTAAAAGGTACACGTACGGTGGTGGTTAAACCCATCAGCCTAAGTAATGAAATGGAGTTACGATATCTTGACTGGGTGGAAACCAACCGTCACAAGGTAGAAACTGCCACTGACGGGCGTGTAGGTTACATACATGTGCCGAACACCGCTACGTGGGGGTTGAAGGAGTTTGGTAAGTATTTCTTTGCACAATCTAACAAGGAAGGTTTAATAATCGATGTACGTTACAATGGAGGTGGGTGGTCACCCGCTATGTTTATGGATTACCTACAACGTAGGCCCTTGGGTGAGTTCATCTCACGTGTGGGTCAGCCAAGCATCGATCCATTCGTTAAGTTTCATGGCAAACTCGTATGCATTATTAACGAGTATGCAGGGTCAGGTGGCGATATGTTCCCATACTACTTCAGGGAGCTGGGGCTTGGTCCACTTATTGGTAACCGTACTTGGGGTGGACTTATCGGATGCTGGGGGTGGCAGCTTATGGATGGCGGCTACATAACGGTACCGGTGGGAAGGTTCCGTGACTTAGAGGGTAACTGGGTTATAGAAAACGAGGGTGTCGCCCCTGATATACCTGTAGATGATAGACCTGA
>CBFDTI010000069.1:0-6749 GCA_965612795.1 uncultured bacterium
CATGTGTATATGAACGATCTGCCTGCCGATAATATAATGGTGATCGCAGTAAACGACGAGGCTGGCAGCAATGGTACACTTTCACTATCCTCCGGATACTATGAACTGAGGGTATCGTCGAAATTCTCTGAATACCAAGTTAGTGTTACACCACCTGAAACACTTGTATGTGAGGTACAGGAAGGTACCCAAACCGCTGCACCCGGTGATACGGGTGTGGATTTCCACATCACCTGTTTAAGTGTGGAAGAACGTAGCGCACCTTACTTTTCGTTCGATATCAACAGTATAGCTACGGACAAAATCGAACTCGTCGTCACCCTGTGTGAGGTAGTGCCAGTTAAATTCATGCTTTACGATCTCACCGGTCGTAAGCTGCACGAACTATCTTACAGAAGTTTAGCACCCGGCGTCTATCGTATGGTTTGGGATATTGATGAACTCAACCCCGGTATATACTTTTTGCGTTGTGTAGCCGGTGACAAATACATCACACGTAAGGTGGTAGTCCTACATTGATCAGTACTCAAGGATAGGCTCGTCACCACGTAACGCCCGCAGTGCAGCGCTGGCGAGCGCTGCTATTTCGTCTTCACCGGGGTAAACCTCAACTGGTGCGATAAACTTCACCCGCTGTACGATCCAATTAACGAGCCGCTCACAGCGTGCACCACCACCCGTAAGTACGATACGATCTACCTTACCATACAGTACCGTAGACATTGCACCTATCTCCTTGGCTATCTGGTACGCCATCGCCTCAAGTATCAACCGCGCATAATCATCACCTGCCTCTATGCGACGGTCCACCTCACGCAAGTCGTTAGTCCCCAAATACGCCATCAGCCCGCCATTACCTACCAACCTACGTCTGATCCATTCGTACGAGTATTTACCTGAAAAGCATAGCTTGACGAGCGTGGTTACGGGTAGCCCACCACTACGTTCGGGTGAGAACGGCCCCTCTTCTACTGCATTGTTGGTGTCTACGATTTTACCCTTCTTCAACGGGCACACGGATATGCCACCACCTATATGGGCGACCACGAGGTTGAGTTCTTCCAACTTCTTACCCAGCTTAGCTGCTACCTTACGGGCGACTGCTTTGATGTTGAGCGTATGTTGTAGCGCTTGACGTTCAATCTCCGGTATCCCTGATATGCGGGCGAGTGGTTCAAACTCATCCACGGAAATGGGGTCAGCAACCATCGGTATGCCGCCAAACTTTTGTGTCAACTCATACGCAATGAGGGGACCAACCAGCGATATATGTTCAGCACGTACCCTACCCTCACGTATATCGGTAAGCATGCTTTCGTTTATCCTATACACACCGCTTTTGAGTGGCTTAAGTGGGCCACCTCGGCTGATGGCTGCATCTAACTTCGTAGTACCTGTGGATTGCATGAATTCCAATATTACATTTTTGCGCAGATCGAGCTGCTCAATAGCACGTGAGTATTTGGATAACTCCTCAGCAGGATGTGTAATACTGGTCTCACGTACCTTACGCTCGTCTTCGTAATATGCAACCTTTGTAGATGTGGAACCTGGATTTATCACAAATATCCTGTACATCACATAAAAAGATAAATGCGCCGCGAGGGACTCGAACCCCCAACCCGCGGATTAAGAGTCCGCTGCTCTACCTCTTGAGCTAGCGGCGCCTATTTATAAATATGGATTTATGTGCGATAAGTCAATAACCCCTTACGTGTCGATTCTAAAACCCCGCTTACCTAAGTATAAGCAGCTTATGTGCCGCTACAAATTCATCTGCATGCATGAGTATGAAGTACACACCTGTTGGCAACTTTTGTATACTGAGCTGCATATCGTAGTAGCCGGGTGGTTTTACCTCATCCACAATCGTACTTATGAGCCTACCTGATACGTCATACATCGTGATCTGCACATGTGTTGTGATAGGTACACCGTACCTCAATACAAAGCGGTTATGTGCGGGGTTAGGTTCCGACATATCGATAAAGTATGTGATTGGTGTGTTGTAATGCTCCTCCACCCCTATTATGACAACCGTACCGTACGTATAGAAGCCAGCTTGCTCGATGTAACTGGTTGAATACGACTCACCGGTGGATGGTTGACCACCCGCCATGTACAGAATATACCCCGTAGAGCTTGCACTACCACCAACCGCCGAAAATGTACCTTTACGTAAAATGTACGATTGACCCAATGTTGCAGTTGCAACAACTGCGACAACAAAAACGTAACGCATGGTTACCCCTACCTATGCGGTTCCCTGATCTCTTCAACCGGTTTCTGTGGTGGCTGCTTCATTAACTCGTAACGACGCCTACCTGCATCTGTACGGAAGTGAAACTTATAGCTGATACCCATCTCTTCAAGTTGCTTCATAGTTGTAGCAAGGAATTCGTCATCAAGTGACCTACCCACAAGTGCACCTGTCTTGGGTTGCTCAACCGGCATCATTGCACGGATTATTTCGGCTGACTGATCTTTGCGTTCACCGGTTACCATCCAGTAAACTTTAGTACCGGGTTTGCCACCTATCACGAACTGATTGTTATGTACCTCTTCTACCACGTACACGTCAGATGTACCAACACCTGTAAGTTGTATCATCGGATTTCTGTTAAGTGCATCAAAGTATTCAGGCAAATGTACCGTTGCACGCCCGTTAGCCCCTATGACTGCAACACCACGATATATGAGCACCATCTCAGGTGACTCAACAAAGTAATGATTGAGTATCTTGTTGTCTGGATCCAATGGATGGTCGATGGTGAACCCCCCACCTGTTTTTGATATAGTTCCACAACGTAGCTGACCGGATGCAGTCGCTGTTTGACCGTTGAATGCCACCGAGTTACTGTAATCTGATGGTACAACTGAATGGTCGCCACCTGCTATTGAATAATCGCCAGCCGCTGTATTACCACAACCACCAATGACTGTCGCAGCGAAGCCACTTGCAGTGTTATCATGCCCACCACCTACTGTCGCACACGCGCCACTTGCAGTATTATCATACCCACCACCTACTGTCGCATCCGGGCCACTTGCAGTATTACTACACCCACCACCTACTGTCGCATCCGATCCACTTGCATTGTTATACTCCCCACCACCTACTGTCGCATACAAACAACTTGCACTGTTATACACGCCACCACCTACTGTACAATAACCCCAGTTACTTCCAGCTGTACCCGTTGTACATGCCACACCTAAGTTCACATGCGTGTAAGCATCGCTGCCATAAAGTACCGCACCTTTACGTGCAATACCGTAATCCCCATATGTACGCAGGTAGTTAGCAGGTGATGTCTCCAGCACCCAGTCATTATCCGGTGCACTTACATGTGCATAACCAGCCGTATCCGCATATGTTGCTGTATCCGCAACGTTTGCCTTCGGGTACTCAACCCCCCACGTGTTGTTATTCCATCTCCATGCATTCGCTGCTACACCCGCAGAATCTACGTAGTTTATGCCAACATTAACCGCAAACTCTGCCGTATCTGCGTACCTTGCATACTCAGCATTCTCAGCCTGTATCGCGTAACCAACGGATATCAACTTCTTACGTGGTGCAAGCACTTCGTTTCCAACCTGTACCTCCAACCACAACGCATCACCCGTAAATATCTCCGCAGGTATAGGATTCACGCTACCAAGTATAACGTTAAATATGCCGTTTGACACGTTAACATTTGAGTGCGTCTCCTCCCATACCGCTGTACCACCTGTCTCTTGCGTATATAACCTGAACCGCATCGTGAACGTACCTGTAACACCTATTGTATCATCAGCCGTACCGAGCCACCCCTGATAGTTAATCTCATGTGGTACACCTTTGACCTTCATCAACCCGAACCTTTTCGTGGGTTCTACAATATCTGAGCGTATCGATTTACCCATAGCGGGACCACCGATGACTAAAATTGCAATTGTTATAATTTTATAAATATACCTCATTTTTACCTCCTCGATGAAGGTCAAAGAAAAATATATTTAACCAGTTATAAGTACACATAACCTCCCCATATGCACTACGTACGTAGCACATATGGGGATTTATAAATAAATTTTAACTTCCCCTCCTTCAAAAACAACCTCCCCATCTTCACCCTCACTGTACATCCAATATAATTAGTCACTATCACCATCCGTCAACCCGATCTCGTTACATCGGTAGCTGCTATCTCTCATAGCTTGACCAGTATCGTAAGGTTTTACAATATAATGATGCTACAGATAGCCAAGCTGTCGGTGATGCTCGGTATATTCCTCATCCTACTTGGTGGCATCATATTTCTATTCAACCGCCTACCATACTTTGGTAAATTACCTGGCGATATCTACATAAAGCGTGATAACTTTATTTTTTACTTTCCGCTGGCCACCTGTATCATTCTATCGATTTTGTTCTCACTTGTGTTAACCTTTGTATTTCGTCGATGGAGATAGTGCTCGCCACACGTAACCCTGACAAGGTACGCGAGATAAGTGAGTTGCTCACCGACATAAATCTTACGATAAGTTCGCTACTCGACCATCCCGATATCCCACCCATCACCGAAGATGGTACCACATTGTATGATAATGCCATCAAAAAGGCGCAAACAGTCGCTAAACTACTACATAAGCTGGCGCTCGCCGATGATACAGGGTTGGAGGTTGACGCACTCGCTGGCCAACCCGGTATCCATACAGCACGATTCGCTGGCCCCAATGCAAGCTATGCCGATAACCGTCGTAAATTATTGAATCTTTTAAAGGATATACCATGGGAACAACGAACTGCAAGGTTCCGCACCGTGGTGGCGCTCGTCCACCCCGATGGCAGAATTGTAACCGTTGAGGGTAAACTCGAAGGTTATATAACGTTTGACGAACGTGGTGATCAGGGGTTTGGCTACGACCCCATATTTTATGTACCAGAACTTGGTAAAACACTTGCGGAGCTACCACTTGAAGCCAAAAACCGTATCAGCCATCGTGCCAAGGCGATCAACAAGCTCAAACCCTACCTGTTGGAATTGATGAACTCAGGTTAACTTGATAATATCGCTTATTGGTTTAACTTTATAGATGAAGTATAACGACCATAACCTAACCATGGAAAAAAGAGAGAGGGTTATACTTGTTTCGATTTTATTACCAGGTGAACCCCAATGGGAGAAACTCAAGTCACTGGACGAACTTACGCAACTGGCAAAAACTGCCGGCTGTGATGTGGTTGAACGCATCCTACAGCGGTTGCCGGCACCTAACCCACGTTACTTCATAGGTAAAGGTAAGGCTGAGCAGCTTGCCCAATATGCGCGTACATACGATATCGATGCATTCATATTTGATAATGAGCTGACCCCTGCGCAGGTACGTAACCTGGAGAACCTCACCCAACGCAAGGTCATAGATCGTACGGAACTCATCCTCGACATATTTGCACAACATGCACGTACTACTACCGCAAAGATAGAGGTGGAACTTTCGCAACTTAAGTTCAGATTGGCACGCCTCGACAAACGCGGTGTAATGCTGTCACGACTTGGTGGTGGCATAGGTACACGTGGACCAGGTGAGAAGCAACTTGAAATCGACCGCCGCAAAATACGTAACCGTATACGGTATCTTGAATCTAAGTTACGTGCTATAGAGGTGAGCAAAGCTATACAACGTAAGCGCCGATTGGCGATGTTTAAAGTAGCTATTGTGGGTTATGCGAATGCAGGTAAATCGAGCCTACTTAATGTGCTCACACGTGCCAATGTGAAAGTTGAAGATAAGTTATTCTCTACGCTCGATTCCACCACGAGGGTGTTGGCGTTCTCACCGTTTGACAAGCTTGTAGTAACCGACACTGTCGGGTTTGTACGTAACTTACCGCATGAACTCATAGCTTCGTTCAAATCTACGCTCGAAGAAGCTATAATAGCGGACCTGAGACTACATGTTGTCGACATATCACACCCATATGTGGAAGATCACATAGCCACAGGTAACGAGATACTGGAGCTACTTGGGGTTGCTGATAAACCCAAACTTTATGTCTTCAATAAAATTGATAAAGATAGGATCCTTGTACCTGTGCTCAAACAGAAATATCCCGATGCTATATTCGTATCGTGTCTCACTGGCGAGGGTATACCCGAGCTTAAGGATAGAATACGTAAACTTTACGAAAGTTGGAAAGAGAACCTTAGTCCAAAAGTCAAGGAGGTACAATGTCCATAAAGAAACTGGATCACATAGTATCATTAGTAAAAGCACGTGAAAAGCTAAAACTGGTCATCGCCTATGGTGAGGACAGAAACACTATAGAAGCGGCATCACGTGCAGCTTCGGAAGGGTTAGCCGACATCATAATTACAGGCTCTAAGAAAGTAATAAATAAAACAGCCACCGAACTCGGTATCGATACCTCGAATTTCGAGATCATCGATATGCCGGATGAAAAGCAAGCCACTGAGGAAGCCACCAAGATGGTATCACGAGGTGATGCACATGTGTTGATGAAAGGGCTCTGCGGTACAGCCACCTATTTGCGTGCGATACTTAATAAAGAGTGGGGTCTATTGCCAGAAGGTGCGTTACTATCACACGTGACAGTGTTCGAAGTACCAACTTATCATAAGCTGCTCATCATATCAGATGTTGCCGTTATACCCTACCCTACATTAGAACAGAAAATCACCATGCTACAGTACTGTATCGATGTAGCCCATAGATTAGGTATCGATACCCCCAAAGCTGCT
>CBFDTI010000070.1:0-6636 GCA_965612795.1 uncultured bacterium
CTCTATGAAATATCGGTTACCCCATTTTTTGATCACACGTTCAACAGCTGGCTTTATACCGCCAGCCACCTTTATGTGATTATCCTTGATAAGTATCGCATCATATAACCCCATACGATGGTTGTATCCACCACCCACCCTAACTGCATATTTATCGAGTTCACGCCACCCCGGTATCGTCTTACGTGTATCAAGTATCTTAACCCCCGTACCTGCAACTTTATCCACAAACTTACGTGTCAACGTAGCTATACCCGACAACCGTGATAGAAAGTTTAACGCTACACGTTCACCTTTAAGTATGGAGCTCACCCGTCCCCGTAGCTCGAGCACCACATCACCCACGGATACAGTATCGCCATCCTGTTTGTGTGGGTTAACCACCAACTTCCTATCTACGGTTTTAAACACCTGTGTCACAACCCCCACACCCGCAACTATGGCTTCTTGTTTGGCGATAATAATCGCCTTCCCGGTGGCTGTGGGGTGTACGATCGCCTCAGTAGTTACATCACCTCTACCCAGATCCTCACGTAACGCCTCTATGATCAGCTTATTCACCTGCGTTTGCGCTCCTTGCGTTTCTTACGTAGGTATGCCTTGTATTTCGGTTTACCCTTTTTAGTGTGATGCACCCTAATGGTGGGTTCACCTTTCAGCTTCTTGATAATATCACGAATCTTGGCTGCTTCTTCGAACTTCCACTCATTTGCCAGCTCACGCATCTGTTTCTCCAGCTTTTTGATGAATTCGAGCTTCTCCAGCTCGCTCTCAAATTCAAGCTTATCGACGTCGAATTCTGTCTCCTCCTCAGATACTTGTTCACCCGCCACCCTTGTTGTTGCAAGTATCTCCTCACGTGTCTTATAGATGGTTTTGGGTGTTATCCCGTGCTTGCGATTGTACTCAAGCTGTATCTCACGCCTGCGGTTGGTCTCTTCGATTGCTTTCTTCATCGACTCCGTCAGCTCATCCGCGTACATGATGACCTCACCATCCACGTTACGTGCTGCCCTACCTGCCACCTGTATCAACGTGGTAGTTGACCTGAGGAACCCCTCCTTATCCGCATCAAGTATCGCCACCAGTGACACCTCAGGCAGGTCAAGCCCCTCACGTAGTAGGTTGACACCCACCAGACAATCGATCTCACCCAACCTCAACGCCCGCAATATCTTCACACGATCGATGGGCTCCACCTCCGAATGCAGGTATTGCACCTTTATACCCATATCCTGTAGGAATTCGGCCAAATCTTCTGCCATACGTTTGGTCAACGTCGTCACAATAGTTTTCTGTCCCTTCTCCACTCGCTTCTGTATCTCGTTGATAAGATCATCAATCTGTCCCTTTGTGGGTTTAACCGTAATTTTGGGATCCACCAACCCCGTTGGTCGCACTATCTGTTCGACCACCTGCTCCGAGTGTTCGAGCTCAAACGGCCCAGGTGTCGCCGACACGAATATTATCTGGTTAGCGAGTTCGAGAAACTCTTCAAACTTCAACGGCCTATTATCCAATGCCGATGGTAACCTGAACCCATACTCAACGAGCGTCTCCTTACGTGAACGGTCACCTCGATACATAGCCATCAACTGTGGCACCGTCACATGTGATTCATCGATGATTATCAAATAATCCTTAGGAAAGAAATCTATAATCGTATACGGACGTTCACCTGGCGCCCTACCTGACAGATAACGTGAATAGTTCTCCACCCCTGGGCAATAGCCCACCTCACGTAACATCTCGATATCATACTTTGTACGTGTCTCCAACCGCTGTGCTTCCAACAGCTTACCCTGTGCACGGAACCATGCCACACGCTCCTCGAGTTCCTTCAATATACCTTCTATCGCACGTTCGATACGATCAGGTGGTATCACATAGTGTTTGGCTGGATATATCACTATACTTTCGCGATTCTCTTTGATCTTACCTGTGGTGAGGTCGAACGTCGATATGCGGTCGATCTCGTCACCCCAAAACTCCACCTGTATCCCATAGTCCTCATATGCGGGATGTATCTCAACCACATCACCACGCACCCTATACGCACCACGGTCGAGGTTCACATCATTACGCACGTATTGGATGTTGACCAACTTCTGCAGTAAATCGTCACGCTCTATAGTATCACCCACACGTATACATACCATCATCTGTTCGTAATCCTCACGTGACCCTATCCCATACAGACATGATACTGATGCCACCACGATGACATCACGCCGTTCGATCAATGCCGACGTTGCACGTAACCGATACTTTTCAATCTCCTCGTTGATTGATGCCTCTTTCTCAATGTACAGGTCCATCTCCGGTACATAAGCTTCTGGTTGATAGTAATCGTAATAGCTGATAAAATATTCAACCGCATTATATGGGAAGAACCCCTTGTATTCACCATACAGCTGTGCAGCCAACGTTTTGTTATGTGATATCACCAAGGTTGGCTTCTGCACACGTTCGATCACATTCGCTATGGTGAACGTCTTACCTGAACCTGTCACACCCAACAGGGTTTGAAACCTATACCCCTTTTCGATACCTTCCACAAGCTTCTCTATCGCCTGTGGTTGATCACCTTTAGGTGTAAATTTAGATACAAGTTTAAACTCCATCCCATATAAATTTAACACAAATCTATGGCGTAACAATAGTGTTCGATAGCAGTTGTCCATCTATAGATTCGGTTAATATATAAACGGATGGTATCGAGCCTACTACTGATGACAATACTGATAGAGCCACAACCCAATCCCCGTATAGCGTTATTCGCAGGTACAGGTGCCGTCCTCGCACGTGACGTAGGTGTGGCACTTGCCAAGCTCAACCTCCACTACACAGAGGTTACCGAATCCGACATAAAACGTGGTAAGCTGAAAGATTTCAACATATTGATAATACCCGGTGGCTACACAGCGGTTATGCTCGATACGTTGGAGGGTGAGCCTTTCGACAGCATACGTAAGTTCGTAGCAGCAGGCGGTAAGTACATAGGTATATGTGCAGGTGCGTATCTTGCACCCCAAGTGGTGAAGCTACATGCAGGTCGTGAAGCACCGGGGCTCAACATAATAGCTGTAGAAAACGTAAGGCGTTCAGGTATGGGGTTACGTAAGATCAATATCGCAAATCCAGACCACCCCATCACGAAGGGTTATCAAGGTGAACTCACCATATGGTATCAGAACGGTCCATATATGAAACCGGGTAACCTCGTAACCGTACTTGCAATGTATGATACAACTTACGCCGCTATAGTGGCATCAAATTACCATAAAGGTAAGGTTGTCCTATTCAGCGTACATCCAGAGGGTAGCCTGAACAATGGGGTGGACCCACAGAAACTTGGCACCCTCGGCTTGCTCAAAAATGCCATATTGTGGTGATACATTCTTTGGTACCACTCAGTAAGTGCTTATCCATGATGATAATTCACATTACGAATACCTACACGTTGACAAACCACCTATCTCAAATATTTAAAATGGATGGAAGATGCATTACTTATCATCGATATGCTCAACGATTTCGTCCACCCCAAAGGTGCACTTTATATCCCAGGCGCCGAAAAGATAATCCCCAACGTCAAACGCGAACTCGATCGCGCCCACCAGTCAGGTATCCCCGTAATCTATGTGAACGATGCACATCAACCCGACGATCCCGAATTCAAGGTATGGCCCAAACACGCCGTCGAAGGTACCTGGGGTGCACAGGTGGTGGATGAACTCAAACCCCAACCCAACGACATCATCGTGTACAAAATCTCATACTCAGGCTTCTACGGTACCAACTTACACAATATATTGCGTGAACTCGCCATCTCAAGGTTACGGGTGACGGGGGTTGCCACCTCCATCTGCGTATTATATACCGCAGTGGATGCACTCATGCGAGGTTATGAGGTTGATGTCATCCCCGACGCAGTAGCTGGGCTCACACCCGAAGATCACAAGTTTGCGTTACGTCAACTGACAGAGGTTTTGAAGCCACGCAGATGAGAAAATTTCTAATCGCCACACCCGATGATATACTTGCAGGCAAGACCACCGATGTATACTTCGAACGTACCATCCGCATATTAGAGGCTAAGAACATACACAAACGTGTAAAGGCAGAATTTACCGCCAAACGTCTACCCAAAGGATACGATTGGGCAATATTTGCCGGCTTAAGTGAAGTACTCCATCTACTTGAAGGTAAACCCCTAACGGTACGTGCGTTACCCGAAGGCAGCGTATTCTATCCCGACGAACCCGTACTTGAGATAGAAGGTGACTACCTCGATTTCTCGGTATATGAAACCCCCATCTTGGGGTTGATCTGCCACGCTTCAGGTATCGCCACCAAATCCGCACGCTGCCGTAAAGCTGCCAACGATAAGCTATTGGTGAGCTTCGGTGCACGTCGTATACATCCAGCACTCGCACCTATGCTCGCTTACTATGCATATATGGGTGGTGCAGATGGTGTTGCCACCATCGCAGGTGCCGCAACCCTGGAGATCACCCCCACAGGTACCATGCCACACGCACTCATACTTATATTGGGTGATGTAGTTGAGGCGACAAAAAGCTTCGACGAAACAATACCACCCGACGTACCCCGTATAGCGCTTATCGATACGTTATCTGACGAACGTGACGAGACACTACGTGTTGTAACCGCACTCAAAGACAAGCTCACCGGTGTACGGTTCGATACACCCTTCTCCAGACGTGGCGACTTCGCCAAACTCATCGACGAAGTACGTTGGGAACTACACATACGGGGGTTCGATAACATCAAAATCTTTGCCAGCGGTGGTATCGACGAATACTCGATCATGGAGCTCACCCCCTATGTGGACGGGTTCGGTGTCGGCACCTCCATAAGTAATGCCAAGGTGATCGATTTCGCCATGGACATAATCGAAATCGATGGCCAACCTATCGCCAAACGTGGCAAAAAATCGGGCAGCAAATCCGTATACGAATGTACACATTGTGGTAGAAGGATGGTTGAGCTTTATAACAAACGTCCGTATTGTGATTGTGGTACTCCTATGGAAGATCTGCTACAAGTTTATATGGAGGATGGTAAACTGGTGACACAGTTACCATCAATCCACGCCATACGTAAGAAGGTAATCTTTGAACTCAAACGGCTCCCTAACATAAGGGAGAGTGATTAACCGAACATGAACTCAGTAGGTTGGAATTTACAACAAAGGAGGTAACATGAACATACCCGAGGATTTAAGATATACGAAGACACACGAATGGGCACGCAAAGAGGATGACGAAATCGTCTGCGGTATCACCGATTATGCACAACGTGAGCTTGCCGATATCATCGCAGTTAATCTCGTCTCACCAGGTACGTTACTCGAAAAGGGTGAAAAGTTTGGCACCGTTGAAGCCGTGAAGGCGGTTGAGGATCTATTCACCCCCATGAGCGGTGAAGTCATCGACATCAACTCAGAGCTCGCATCACACCCTGAGATAGTAAACGAAGATCCATATGGTAAGGGCTGGATGATACGAATAAAGGTGTCAAACCCATCCGAATGGGATGAACTGATGGATGCCACCACCTACCGCGAATACGTCATGAAACTACTGAAGGGATGAACCATTTTATACCCACATCACCTGCCGAAAAGCGTGCAATATTGGAACGCCTTGGTATAAAGGATTGGAAACAGCTATTATCACACATACCCAAAGAGCTCATCCATGAGGAAGACCTCAACCTACCGCCACCACTTTCCGAACCCGAAATCGAATCCTATTTACAACAGCTTGCCAGTGACAACCTATCCCCGCTCATAATATTTGCAGGTGCAGGTGCATACGATCATTACGTACCCGCGCTTGTCGACTATGTAGCCTCTAAACCCGAATTCTACACCGCATATACACCATACCAGGCAGAAGCTTCACAGGGTACTCTACAAGCGTTATACGAGTATCAATCGATGGTTGCCCACCTCTACGCTATGGAGGCGAGCAATGCCTCACTTTACGATGCCGGTACGGGGTTGGCAGAAGCCCTACGTATGGCGATACGGATAAAGCAGGTCGACCGTGTCTTGGTTGCTGACACCATACACCCTTATTATATACAGGTGGCTAGAACCTTGCTTGGCGAGGATAAGATAGATTTACTTCCAACACGTGATGGCAGAATAGACATAGCTACACTCCGTAACATGCTCGACCGTACCCAGTATGCAGGGTTTGCGTTACAGACACCCAATTTCTACGGTATACTCGAGGATGTCGACCCCATAAGCGATACAGTACATACATATGATGCGTTATTGATAGCGGTTGCTAACCCTATCTCGTTGGCACTCGTCAAGCCACCCGGCGAATACGGTGCCGATATAGCTATCGGTGAGGGTCAACCGCTCGGCATACCATTAAGCTTCGGTGGCCCCTACCTCGGTATATTAGTGGGTAAAAAGGAATATATACGGCAGTTCCCCGGCCGTATCATCGGTAAAACCGTAGACCTCGATGGCAACCCCGCCTACACGATGGTACTGCAGACACGTGAACAACACATCCGACGTGCACAGGCTACCTCCAACATCTGTACAAACCAAACCCTAATGGCCATACGTGCAGCTGTATACCTTGT
>CBFDTI010000071.1:0-6526 GCA_965612795.1 uncultured bacterium
CCACCATCCGCGGCTTATCAACTTACTTACAGTTTAAGGACGATGTATATGCTATCGGCAGCTTTTGGTGTAGCTTCTTGTTTGTTGGGCTTGTTATTCTCGTACTTGTTCAATGTACCATCAGGTGCGGTGATCATCATTGTATCATCGATAATATTCGGGCTCGCACTCGCCTTCTCACCTAAAAGAAGGGTTAAACGCTATGAGAGGTAAAAACAATTTTGACTATTTCAGTACCAGCAGCTTCCGTACAACGACTCTATAGTCTGTCTGCACTTTTACAAAGTATATCCCCGATGTGGGGTTCCAGTTGAGCTCAATCCTATGTGTACCGCCTGTTAACCATAATGGACCCACCTCCGTGACTTTTCTACCGAACACGTCATAAACCACCAGACCGACACGTTCGGGCGTCTCAAGATAAACCGTCACTGTATTAGGGTTGTCAATATGTACCCATTTCTCGCAATTACATGGATAAGAATTGCGTTCCTCCAAAACACCCATGTACTCCGCAGGTATAGCTATGAGTGGTACAAATGTCACCGGTAACTGGTGACCATCCTCGTTAATAAGCCGACCGTCCAACCCCGACACAAATGCGAAGCTGTCGAATTCACTCGTCAGCTCGTAAAAATCGATCGTATCCATAAACTCACTATACAACACATATATAGGATATGTCTCCAAGATGGGACTACCCTGTAATGGTGCACAACGGCAGTAAGAGGTACCCCCTATAGGTATATTGTCCCTAACCCAGTAACCATTGATGGGATCACCCCGTATAATGCTGGGGCATGCATCAAACTTCACTACAAGCAGTGTGTCATTATCCACGATAAATGTATCAAAATGCGTATTATGCAGGAACTTAACTAACCCTTTCAATGGATAAGGGTATGCGTCAAGGTTAAACCCCACCGGCATATACTCAAACGATGAAACACCCGGGTGTTGTTGCTCCCAATCCAAAAATCTATTATAAATATGTAATGTAGTAGCCCAACTTGCTATTGTATCACCATATAAGTCAACCCTACCAATGAAATGCTCGTTCAACCAGTTAACGAATCTTTTGAACTCATCACGCCGTTGCTCGAGTTCATAACCGTTGGAGTCCGGTGGCTCCAAGTTATATGGATGCATCGTCAACCCTATACACCATATCTTATCCTGTAAACCAGCATGCTTGATGAACCGTCGGTTAAACAGCAACATTATGAAATCCTTCTGCCTTGCCTCTACTGTATTATCTTGCCAGATGTCGAAGTGTTCCGCTGTGCTACCAATGACCTCAGCCGTCGGTACACGTACATAGAATGATTGATCAAGCTCCTCATCCAATATCCCCTCTGTACCGGGTCGGAATGGGTTCCACACACTGTGGTGAAAATCGCTGTAAAAGCATTCCTCACCGGGATGGTTCGTCTCGATAAGGAAGCCACGTATCATACCTTGACCGAGGGAGTCAACAAAATTGCCAGCCATCAACCGCCACCTCTGTTGTGGTGCAGGTGCATATGCACCACTGTAAGCTGTAACCAATTCCGGGGGTGGCTGAAATCCAAACGCCACCTCGATAAGGCTATCAACCCAATAAATGTGATCGTTCATACCATTAACAATGAGCGAGCTATCGTGAAGATACATCGCATACGAATCCGCCGGGCTACAGGGATCAGAAGGTGTCGGTAAATACACCACCGTCCATGTACCATCCGGATTGCGTGCGATACAATGTGCATGTACACCAAACGTCAACCCCATATTATAAGCTGTAAATAATGCTTGACGTACCAGTTCAGCGTTGGGATCTTCTACAAGTGCACTCTCAGCGAAATCCCCCTGTATCTCGATGGTAGGTAACGGCCTGTATCCGGGTGGTAGGCTGTCGAGGTAGCTCACTAACCATGCTATGTTTTGTGCCTTCCGGGCGAACCCAAAATTTGGTGGCTGTTTCAGATCCTCAATATGAATGACCATATGGACATAGATCGGATCCGTGAGTGGTTGTGCCCACCCCCATACCACTAGCAATAAGAGCATCATGGTTGAAACTTTCAACAGCTTCAACAACCTACACATTTAACCTCCTACTGGTGGGCATCCCATCACAAAAACTAATATTACATGCGGGTGGGTCGTGCCACCCCTATGAGCTCCAACCCTTTACCGAACACATTATTTAACCCCTTTATAAGGCATAACCTTGCAAGTGACAGCTCTGGCTCCACACCCAACACCCTATGATGTTCATAGTAGTGATGGAAATTGCGTGCCAGTTCCATCAAATAAAACACGATAAGATGAGGCTCACGCTCGTTAACCACATCCTCCAGTATCTCTGGAAAATATATCAGCTGCCGTATAAGATCTAATTCTTCTTTCTCTTTCAACAACTTCAGGTTAGCCTCCGTCAATCCCTCCATCGATATACCAGCCTCTTCCGCTTTACGCAATATACTGAGTGTCCTCACATACGCATACTGTACGTAATAGACAGGGTTCTCCATACTCTGTTGTTTGGCCAGCTCCACATCAAACTCCAGCGGTTTGTCCCATTTACGCATGAGAAAGAAGAATCTCGCCGCATCCGTACCTATCTCATCGATAAGCGAGCTGAGTGTTACGAACCTACCTTCACGTTTGGACATCTTCGCTTTACCACCACCTGTCAACAACGTAACCTGCTGTATTATCAACACCTCCAGCGTATCTTTTGGATATCCCAGCGCCTCGATAGCAGCTTTCATCCTTGGCACATACCCGTAATGATCTGGCCCCCACAGGTTTATGAGTTTATCGAACCCACGCTCAATCTTATTAAGGTGGTACGCAATATCAGGTAGAAAGTACGTGTATTCGCCATCCTTTTTGATTATCACACGATCTTTATCGTCACCAAACCTTGAGGTCCTTAACCACAGCGCACCATCATGCTCGTAAGTTAGCCCTTTATTTTTCAATATCTGTAACACTTTGTCTATTATCCCAATCTCCCTTATTTTACTCTCATGTATCCAGTAATCGAACCGCACCCCGAACCGTTCCAACGTACGTTTGTGTTCCTCCACCATAAGCGATACACCAAACTCCACAAAATCCGTACGCCCCTCGTCTATCATCCTTTGTGCTATCCCACGTACGTAATCACCACGATATCCATCTTCAGGGAATGGATAGTCCCTACCCTGTAGCTTATAATAATGTGATTTGATCGATTCACCTAACAGTTGTACCTGTCGACCTGCATCATTGACATAGTATTCACTCGCTACGTTATAGCCACGAAATCCAAACGTACGTACAAGCGTATCACCTACCGTAGCGGCACGTCCATTAACCACATTCAGCGGCCCGGTGGGGTTAGCGCTAACAAACTCTATGAGCACAGATTGGGGTTTGGGTTCACCCCTACCATAGTTTTCACCTTTGTTAACAATATCTTTAAGTATCGACCGCAGGAACCCTTCTTTAAGATAAAAGTTGATATACCCCCCTACAGTTTGTACTTTGTCCACAAAATCCGGTACCTTTATCTCTTTAACGATCCTTTTGGCAACCCCATCCGGTGCACATTTCATCTCACTCGCCAACCTAAACGCCACATTGGTAGTGTATTCACCAAATTTAAAATCCTTCGTATGTGTGACAATGATATTTGGCACCTTAAGTGATTCAACCAATGCTGCCCGTATTTTATCCCTCAACATTATGGTATGCTATATTCGATAAGCCTTAATGTATCGTCACCCACTATCTCACGTATGATACCGACATTAGGTGCATAACTACGTGAAAACCGATATACACAGGTATCAGCTACGTTTCGCCAGCTGAAGGTTTCGACAAATTCATACTCGACCGTAAACACATCATCAAATGTCATCATATTTCCACATTCACACACCTTTATGTTCCACGTAAGTTGCCAGCGATAGGGTTCACCCCCTATCTCACCTGAGTTGCTGACTTCCCCCGTCATCACATCGTTGGCCACAAGCGGATATCTCAGAAACGGTACCCATTTACCTGCCACCTCATACGGTGTGCCATCGTAAATCACAATATGTTGCCAATACCTCTCAGTATATCGATCATTTTGGCACCAGTACTCCCGGTTACCGAACCTATCAACTATCGAAGCTTCACAGCCTCCCACATATGTGGTGCCCTCAACTTTCATGCGCATCGTATCACCTTCGGTATTAGAGTATATCCAGTACGCACCTGACTTCATTATCGGGAAATAGTCATCACCCACCCGCCGTTCCAACACACGACCACAGCCTGTCAATATCAACACTATCAATAAGCATCTACTTATAACCGACATCCCACACTCAACCTCATGTATATTGATGGATAATAAAGACCGACACCCACGTATCCTACACCCACGCATTTATACCACGTAGCAGTTACAAGCCATCCAAATTCCCGTAGATCCCCTAACTTCAACATATAGCCACCACCACCTACTTTGATGTCCCAGTTCCCTTTATTTAAAACTTTTCGTTCTATGCTACATTCAACCCTATCCATACGTATCCCGTAATGGTCAAACTCATATATTGCAAGATTGTATTTGACATTTGTTTCGTAACTTACGAACAATCCATCACCTGCAGGGTCGAACCTCACCAAATTAGAAACCGGTATCAACAAACTCAACCCCACATTCCAGCATCCCCACACAAACAATATCAACGCCATTCTATCCAGAAGTTGATCACCTCAACGTCTGGCTCCCTTTGTAACAGCTCTCTTACCCCATTCACGATACGTTCAACCCATTTCTGTTCACCACCTACACATGCAATACCCAACCTTGCCCTCTGCCATACGTTATCATCGCCGATCTCCGCCACCGCTACGTTGAAACTATTACGTATTTTATCCTTAATACGATTCATAACCCTACGCTTATCTTTAAGCGATAAACTATTCCATATATGGAGTTCAACCTCACATATACCTACTATCATGCAGCCAACACTTTACGCTTTTCGTAAATCTCCAGGATATCGCCCTCCCTTATGGGTGCTTTAGGGTCACCAAGCCCTATCCCACACTCGTTGCCTGCGCTTATCTCGTCTTTGTCTTCTTTGAAGTGTTTAAGTGAAACAATTTTGCCTTCAAAAACTTTCTTACCGTCCCGCATCACACGTACCAGGGCACCCCGTTTTACTTTACCTTCGAGTACCTCCACACCTGCAACCTTACCCACCTCACGTATGTTGAAGATGGCCTTAATTTTTGCTTTACCTAAAATTACCTCTTCCTCTTCCGCTACAAGTATACCAGCTATTGCTGCCTCAACTGCCTTTACCACATCGTATATCACCTTAAATGTATGTATTTCGACATTTTTCTCCCTTGCCAATGTATGTGCCTGTGGCATCACCCCTACATTAAACCCTATTATAGGGGCTTCGGAAGCTTCTGCCAGCAACACATCCGATGGGTTAACATCCCCTATACCTTTGTGGATTATCTTTATTTCTAATCTCTTTTTAGTATCTATCTTGCTCACCGCATCCGCCAGCGCCTCAAGTGTACCCGTTACGTCTGCTTTCAAGATAAGTTTCAACTCTTTTACTTTACCCTCCTGTATTCGCTGTTGTATACTTTCGAGCGATATCTTCGACTTGATACGCTGCCATTTGCTCATCTCTTCGATCTCCTTCCTTTTCTGTGCAACTTCTCTTGCACGCCGTTCGTCACTTACCACCACAAATTTATCACCCACCAACGGTAACTCCTCAAACTCCGCCACCTGTGCGGGCTCACCTGGCCTACATACCTCCTTTTTATTGCCCCACTCATCCCATAAACAGCGTACTCTACCCCATGTTGTACCTGCAACAAATACATCACCTACTTTCAATATACCTTCAAATACCAACACAGTAGCAACTTTACCCTTGCCCTTGTCAATATGTGATTCCAATATTACGCCTTTCGCTTTCACATCGTAGGGAGCTTTGAGATCGAGCTCCTCTGCTACCAACACTATCGTGTCGAGCAGATCGTCTATACCTTCATGAGTTTTCGCCGATACGTAACACACAGGTACCTTACCACCATACGGCTCAACGTCTACTTTGTTCGTATATAGCTGCGATACTACCTTATCTACATTAGCTGCAGGTAGGTCTATTTTGTTGATAGCTACGATCATAGGTATACCGGCTTCACGAATATGGTCGATCGCCTCTATAGTCTGTGGCATAACACCATCGTCTGCTGCCACTACCAATACCGCTATATCTGTAACCTGTGCACCACGTGCCCTCATCGCTGTGAATGCCTCATGTCCAGGTGTATCGATAAACGTTATCCCATACTTACCGTACTTGACATGATATGCACCTATATGTTGTGTAATGCGACCGTACTCACGAGCTGCCACATCCGTATTACGGATGGCATCCAGTAACGTTGTCTTACCATGGTCAATATGTCCAAGCACTGACACCACTGGTGGACGTGGCTTCACTTCTTTTGGTTCTTCCTCTTC
>CBFDTI010000072.1:0-6468 GCA_965612795.1 uncultured bacterium
AGTGCAAATGCCGGTGTAGCTCAGTGGTAGAGCAACGCATTCGTAATGCGTGGGTCGAGGGTTCGAATCCCTCCACCGGCTATGTTACATGTTAATATATTTTTTCCTAGTAGGGCTTGTGGTGGCAAAGTTAGATATATTAGGTAATAAAGCATTTAAAACTGATATGCTGCGTAGGGAGGTGATCGCTATAAAAGAAGGTGACCATGTAGATGAAGCTGATATCAGGCGTGCAAAGAATATGTTGGAAAATTTCTATCACAATAAAGGGTTCTGGACGAGCAAAGTGGATATGATGGTATCTCGCAAGGATAGTCTTGTGTACATATATTTCTACATAGAGGAGGGTTTCCCTATGAGCGTGAGGGAGATAGAGTTGAAAGGTACAGAAGGTGATGCGTTCTGTAGCGAGGACATACTTGCAATTAAAGAGGGTGAGATATACGATTATAGGAAAATATTGGTGTCGATGTTGAAGTTACGTCAACTATATGAATTGCATGGATATCCTGAGGTAGAAGTAGATTATGAATGTAAACGCATAGGGGCGTACGAGGTGCGGTTGGTGTTTAAAGTAAGAAAAGGACCACAGGTTAGGGTAGGAGAGGTAGAGGTACATGGCAACTCTAAAGTACGTAAAGACATGATACTTAGGGAAGCAGGTATTAAAAAGGGGGAGCTCTATTCAACTAGAAAGGTGGACGATGCACAGTCGCGCCTCTATATGACAGGATTGTTTGACAAGGTAGAAGTGGCTACCGAACGAATAGATTCTACCACGATGAAGTTGATATTTAAAGTAGAGGAACGTAAGCCACGATGGGTGAAGGGTGAATTTGGTATAGGTGGTTTTATAGAAACTTATGCATCAATAGGATGGGGGTACGACAATCTTTTTGGGTGGGGTGAAAAGTTACAACTAGAAGTAAGATACTTTACTAACTTTAAAGGTGGGTATGATTGGCGCCTGTATAGTAGGTATACAACACCTTACTTCCTAAAGTTCAGGTGGAACGTATCAGTGACACCATTTTATGAGCTAAAACATAGGGTGGCACCGGATTATGAGATAAGAACATGGGGAGTTAGAGGTGAGACCAAACGTGGTATCACGCAACATGCTATGCTCTATCTGGCGTATGACCAAAAATGGCGTAAACTAAATATAGGGGAAGCGTATCAGATGATGGAAGCACAATTACTTATAGATACGAGTGAGATAACGAATGCGGTGAGTGCAGATCTATTGATAGATACGAGAGATAATCCATTTAGACCAGAACGTGGTGTATTGGGTAGGTTAGGGTTGCGTTATGCGGGGTATAGGTTAGGTGGTGACAATGACTTCGAAGAGCTGGGAGTTGAGTTCACCGGCTATTATAAATATGACTTTATGTTGATAGCGACGAGGGCTAAGCTTGCAGGTAAATTAAGTGGCAGGTTGCCACGACTTGATAGATATTTCTTGGGTGGCCCTTACAGCCTAAGGGGTTACGAGACGGATGGGTTGGGCCAACCCTATGGTAAGGAGAATATGGTATTATCAAATATTGAGTTTAGGGTGAGGTTGCCACGTGACTTCATGATAGTGTACTTCGTAGATATGGGAGAAGTAGGGGATGGTGTATTATGGGAATGGCTACGTACCATCAAAAGGCCATATGTGAATGTAGGATTTGGGTTGTGGAAATATCTATTTGTAGGTGTGGTGAGGTTAGATATAGCTATGCCGGTGATACCAGAAACGGGAAGTATGAAGTGGTGGTTGGTATTTGGTGAACCATTCTAATGAGCATACGGGAGCTACATAAACAATTTATAGAGAAGCGGGTCAGTGTGAGCGATATCGTGACAGATTATATCAATAGAATACAGGCCAGCAAATTGAACACATACATCACGGTGTTTGAAGATGAGGCATTGAAGTGTGCGAAACAGATAGATGACAAAATAGCGCGTGGCGATAAAGTGGGAATATTGGAAGGTATACCTGTGGCGGTTAAAGATAACATTTGTGTGAAGGGGCATCCTACCACGTGTGGCTCGAAAATACTGGAGAAATTCGTACCCCCGTATGATGCAACGGTTGTGGAGAGGTTGAAACAACATGGTGTGGTACTGTTAGGTAAGACAAATATGGATGAATTTGCGATGGGGTCGTCAAACGAATACTCGTACTTTGGGCCCACACTTAACCCTATAGATAAAGAACGTGTACCAGGTGGATCGAGTGGCGGGTCAGCAGCTGCAGTAGGTGCAGGTGAGGCATTGGTAGCATTGGGCTCAGATACAGGAGGGTCGATACGGTTGCCGGCTGCGTATTGTGGGGTGGTGGGACTCAAACCAACGTATGGAAGGGTGTCACGATATGGGTTGGTAGCGTTTGCATCATCACTCGACCAGATAGGTCCTATAGCGAGTAACGTGGAGGATGTAGCAATTTTATTGCGGGTGATTGCAGGGTTCGATAATAGGGATTCGACGAGCTTGGATGCGGAAGTACCCAATTATCTGGACGAGATGCAGGGTGATATAAGTGGGTGGAGGATAGGGTTGCCAAAGGAGTACTGGAGTGAGGGTATCGATGATGCGATCAAATCAGCTGTACGTGATGCAGTAAGTGAATGGGAGAAGCTCGGCGTTAAAGTGAAGGAGATATCACTACCACACACGAAGTATGCGATACCCACGTATTACCTAATTGCTACAGCAGAGGCATCGTCTAACCTTGCACGATACGATGGCATAAGATATGGGTTGAGCTGCAACGGCGGTACAACGCAGGAGGTACACCTGAATACTAGGACAGAGGGGTTTGGTGATGAAGTCAAGCGTAGGATAATGTTGGGCACATTTGCACTTAAAGCAGGTTATAAGGAAGAGTACTACTTGAAAGCGACGCAAGTACGTGAATTGATACGGCGTGATTTTATACAGGCGTTTGAGGAGGTCGATTTAATAGTCACCCCCACAGCACCAGTGTTACCATTTAAATTGGGTGAACGTGTAAGAGATCCGCTCGCCATGTACATGGTGGATATACTAACAGTAGGGGTTAATCTTGCCGGCTTACCAGCCATATCAATACCATACGGTGAGGTGGAGGGTTTACCCGTAGGTGTACAAATAATAGGACCGTTTCTTGGTGAATCTAAGATATTGAGATTAGCATATGCATTGGAACGGGTCACCCGTTAAATACGCTTTTCGGTGGTCATATCAAAGAAGTGCAAACGAGCAGGATTAAACTTTATGGTTATTGAATCACCAATTCTGTAGTCATGGCGAGGGGCTACTCTTGCTACTATACTATGAGGGCCAACATCCAGATAGAGTAAGGTTTCATGACCGAGAGGTTCGATCAACTTTATGGTGGACTTAAACCCATCCTTGGAGTGTTGTATATCTTCGGGACGGATGCCGAGGATGATAGATTTGCCGATGTAGGGTGATAGCTTAGAACACCAATCTTCGGGTACGGGTAAGTTGATAGGCGGAGCAACGAACTGGAGTCCCTCAGCTTGTACGATTTCGCCGGTGACAAAATTCATGGGCGGGCTACCGATGAACCCGGCAACGAATTTATTTGCAGGTTCATTATAAAGTTGCATGGCGGGTGCTATCTGTTGGATTTCACCTTCGTTGAGTACAACTATGCGTTGCCCCATGGTCATCGCCTCTATCTGGTCATGGGTCACGTAGATCATGGTAGCACCTAGCTCTTTGTGGAGAGCGGAGATTTCGGCACGTGTTTGGACACGGAGTTTGGCATCGAGGTTGGAGAGTGGCTCGTCAAACAAAAATACGTCCGGATTGCGAACAATAGCACGGCCGACGGCTACTCGTTGTTGTTCACCACCTGAAAGTTCACGTGGCCGACGTGCCCAGAATCTACTGATATTTAGCATGCTGCTGGCTTTTTCAATACGCTCGTGTATGTAATCACGGCGATAGCGACGTAACCTAAGGGCGAACGCCATATTATCGTAAACTGTCATATGTGGGTATAATGCATAGTTTTGGAACACCATAGCTACGTTGCGATCCTTAGGTGGTACATCGTTTACCAGCTTATCACCGATGTAGATCTCACCAGTGGTGGGAGTTTCGAGGCCTGCAATTAACCGTAAGATGGTAGATTTGCCACAACCGGAGGGGCCAACGAGTACGATGAATTCACCATCTTCTACGTGTAGGTTGAGATCTTTTACAGCAACTACATTGCCTTCGAATATCTTCGTCACCCCTCTAAGTGTAACACTGGCCATGCTATAGAGATATGCGGTATGTAAGGGTAGTCAACCCATAACCCTGAGCGAGATTATAAACTGATACGATATACACCTGGTGTTATGCCAAACTTGTCTTCATACAGGCGGGTGATCTCTTTGATGTAAGATGATGGGTCGCCTTTCAACAAATGTATGGTAGCACCACCGAAGCCTGCACCCATGAGGCGTGCGCCGAGGCAACCCAACTGCTTACCCGTATCGACGAGGAAGTTAAGTTCGGGGCAGCTCACTTCATAAAGGTGACGTAAGCTTTCGTGTGATTCAAACAGTAACTCGCCAAGCTTTGTGTAATCACCTTCACGTAGAGCGGATTCGGCATCCAGTACGCGTAGGTTCTCTTCCACAATGTGTTTGAGCCGTTTATGTAACGTAGGTGAAAGCGGCAACTTATCGATGACATGTGAAGGTACCTCACGTAATAGCCTGTATTCGGGGTGATGGCTTTTCAAGAGCTCGATACCAGCTTCAGCTTCGGCACGCCGTTTATTGTATTCGGAGGCAGCGAGTGCACGTTTGACTTTGGTATCGATGATGAGGATTGTGAAGTTTGTGGTATCAAACTCCAGGTAGTGATACGTAAGATAGTAAGTATCAAGGAATATGAAGTTGCCGGGTTTGGCAAGCACAGATGCCATCTGGTCCATGATACCGCACTGGACACCTACGAACTTGTTCTCTGCACGTTGACAGAGGGTGGCTATACGTTTGGGCGGGAGGTCGAGCTTTGAGGATTCAATAAACGCATGAGCATGTGCTACCTCTAACGAAGCAGAGGACGACATGCCGGCACCTATCGGTACCTCGTTATATAATAAGCCATCGAATCCAAGCAGCTCGTAACCGGCTTCCTGGAGGGCAAGCGCAACCGCTTTGGGATAGTTAGTCCATGAACCAGGTGGATCGAGCGTTATTTCAAGTAGGGAGAATTCGAGTGTCCCATCAAACTTGGCGTCATACAATCTAACCTGGTAATCACGGCGTGGCCTAAATAATAAGTGGCACTGTATGTTTTGTGTACCCGCGGGTAACACGTAACCACCAGTGTAATCAGTATGTTCACCGATGAGGTTGATACGCCCGGGTGCGGATACCTCCAGTATATCACCTGAACCATATAGCGATAAAAATTTATCACGCAATGTTTGTTTATTCATCGATAGATCGTAACTTAGCAGCTGAGGTTTCAGGTGGTATGGAGTTGATAACCACACCAGCACCTTGTTCACAACCTGCGAGATATTTCAATTTATCACGAGTTATGTAGGGAGAGTAGAACTCGATATGGAAGTGATAATAAGGGTAAGTGGTACCATCTACAGGTGCTTGATGGAGTAACATTATCAATGGGAATATACCGTTTACCAACCTATCGTATTTGCGGATCATGCGACGTAAGGTGTGAGCTAATGAAGTAATTTCGTCGGGATTCAGTTCGGTTATGTGTTGTATATGACGACGTGGATAGATATGCACCTCATAGGGATATTTAGCAAAAAATGGTACGAAGGTGACAAAGCAGTCATCCTTCATAACGATACGAGTATGCAGTTGTAGCTCTTCAGCAAGTATATCACAGAATAGGCAGCTACCATGCTCGTTACGATAGTTTTGGCTGTGATGTAGCTCTTTTGCAGGTATAGGTGGTATGAACGGAAACGCGTAGATTTGGCCATGTGGATGGTGAATGGTAACACCTACTTCTTTGCCACGGTTTTCGAATATGAGCACATATTTTATGTGATCGTAGCTGGCAAGTTCGTGGTAGCGGGATTGCCAGAGCTGGATAACTTTTATAATTTCGTCAACAGTAAGGGTGCCCAATGTAGCATCATGTTTTGGGGAATATAGCACGACATCACAGAAGCCCTCGATTGGAGCAACCTTCGAAAACTTAGGTGGTTCTATCTCGATGGGTGGTGCAGGTGTCATCAAGCTTGGAAAATCGTTCGGATATATCATGACATCATAGTTATCGGGTATGTTAGGTGCCCCTGGGCAGAACGGACATGTATCTTTGGGTAGAAAAGGGCGGTTAACACGGTGGGTGGCAACTATTACCCATTCGCCAGTTATGGGGTTAAGTCTCAGTTCCGACATCGGTAGACTCTATAACACTACGGCGAAGGGAGTCGATCTCCTGTGAGAGTTTTGTGTTCTCTTTCGTAAGACGTGATAT
>CBFDTI010000073.1:0-6447 GCA_965612795.1 uncultured bacterium
GTATGTGGTGGGCCACCCAAACCACCTGAGGTGGATAAGGATCACGTAGTCGCCGCTATACAGTGGGTTGATGGCACCGTCATAGATGTGGTGTATAAGAAGGTAAGGTAGTAATAGAGTTGCACCTGCTGCTACTCCCTTGCTAACCATATAATTATGGCAAACTGGAAAATATTTTATGCTTGACCATTTAGTACTATGATTACAATCCATGGCAAAGGAGGGACGAAATGGCTGAGAAAGAGAGATTAGATATGTTCTGTTATCAATGCTCGCAGACTGCAAGTGGAACGGGTTGCACTGTAAAGGGTATATGCGGGAAGGAACCAACTGTCGCTCGTTTGCAGGATAACTTGCTAATTGCCGTGAAAGGGATAGCAGCTTATCTTTACCATGCGAGGGAACTGGGATACACCGATACAGAAATAGATGCATTTTTGGAGCAAGCATTCTATTCCACACTCACCAATGTTAATTTCGACGCGGAAGCTTTCATTAAGCTGGCTATTGATTGCGGCACGATGAATATGAAGGCGATGAAGCTACTGAAAAGGGCACATATTGAAACCTATGGTGAGCCTGAGCCCACAGAAGTTCGTACGGGAACTGTCAAAGGAAAAGGGATCGTTGTAACTGGACACGGACTGAAAGTGCTTGAAGAGCTGCTCAAACAAACCGAAGGAACCGGAATAAATGTCTATACCCACTCGGAGCTTCTACCCGCACATGGGTATCCACGTTTTAAGAAATACGAGCACCTGATTGGTAATCTTGGAATATCATGGAGAGATCAGAAAGGATTATTTTCCAAGTATCCCGTGGCGATTCTTGGGACATCAAACTGCGTCCTGATACCCAAGGAGGACTATAAAGATAGAATGTTTACCACCGGGCCTGCACGGCTGCCTGGGGTAAAGCACATTGATGGATATGACTATACTCCCGTGATAGAGAAAGCAAAATTGTTGCCTGAACTTGATGACAAGCCTGGAGATTATGTCCTGACTACGGGGTTCTCAAAGTCTGCGGTTCTGTCATTAAAAGATAAGATTAAGGAGCTCGTGGATACGGGAAAGATTCGCCATTTCTTTCTTGTCGGAGGATGTGATTCCCCTCACAAGAAGATGGAATACTATCGAGAGTTTGTTAAGAAGTTACCACAAGACACCGTTGTCTTAACTCTTGGCTGTGGTAAGTTCAGATACAACGACCTAAATCTTGGTGAAATAGAAGGTATCCCGAGATTGATGGATTTAGGACAGTGTAATGACGCAATCGTTGCCATAGAAATTGCAGACGCTCTCGCTGACTTATTTGGTGTGAGCATAAACGAGCTACCGCTAACTATCGTCGTGAGTTGGATGGAACAAAAAGCTGTAGCCATACTTTGGAGTCTTCTTGCATGCGGGATAAAAGGGATATTTCTGGGCCCTACACTACCTGCGTGGGTGGACGAGGATATCCTGAGTGTCTTAAAAGAAGAACATGATTTAAGAACCATCAGTAACCCGGAAGAAGATATACAACAGATACTAATGTAAAAGAGGCGATAAAATCCTGCAAAATAAACCTGTACAGATTTTGAGCGAACTGTGGAGATGGGCAACGACCTGGTGATTCAAGCTTCAGGCTTGACGAAGTTTTATGGTGAGCTCCTTGCTGTTGATCACATCAATTTTGAGGTCAAGCGTGGTGAGATTTTTGGTCTCCTGGGTCCAAATGGTGCAGGGAAGACTACAACCATAAGGATGCTTACAGGGTTATCCAAACCCACAGAAGGGAAGGCATCTGTTTTGGGCTTTGATGTTGGCTCAGAGATCGTGAAAATAAAAAGACATATTGGGGTAGTTCCAGAAATTTCGAACCTCTATGATGAACTATCTGCTTTTGACAATTTAATGTTTATGGCACAGCTTTATGGTGTGCCACGCTCTCAACGTAGAAAGAGGGCGGAAGAATTGCTAAAAATCTTCGGCCTTTATGAACGTAAAGATAGCCCTTTCCGTGCTCTCTCACGAGGTATGAAGCGTGCGTTAACAATTGCCGCTGGTATGATTCATAACCCTAAAATTCTATTTTTGGATGAACCCACAGTCGGGTTAGATGTAGTCGCTGCTCGCTCTTTGCGTAATTTGATTGCCAACCTTCGTCAGCAGGGGATGACGATCTTCCTTACAACTCATTATTTAGAGGAAGCAGACCTTTTATGTGACCGTGTTGCTATTATGGTTAAGGGAAGAATCATAAAAACGGGGTCGCCTGCAAGTTTGAAAGCAGAGGTTGAGAAAGAATCCGTGATCGAGCTCTCCTTTGATAGGGATATATCCGAGTTGCTGGAAGATCTATCAAATAGATTTCCTGGGGTTAAGGTAGTTGCAGTTGAACCTAACAAAGTGAGGATTTATGGCGGTATCCCAGCTAATATATACGATAATGTGTTCAGATTCGCTAAAAATAAAGGTATCGAAATACAATCAGTAAACAGTATTAAACCAACCCTTGAGGATGCCTTCATCAAAATTACAGGGTTAAGCCCAACCATTATGGCGATTGAGAAAGGTGGAAGACACAATGTGGCGAGATAACTTACGAGGCATTTATTACATTGCCCTTAAGGATATGCGTACTTACTATCTTAAACCCCCATCAGTTAGCTGGGGTATAATTTTTCCTGTTGCCTGGATATTGGCATTCTATTTGAGGAACCCTCGAGGTTTTGAAGAATTAGTGCCAGGGCTAATTGCAATGACAATACTATTTAGCACTACTGCAGCAGAGGCGGTGGTTATCAACTTTGAACTTCGGCTCGGTTCGTTAGAAAGGTTACTCTTAGCACCGATTAGCTTACCATCGGTACTCCTGGGAAAGGTGTTGGGTGGTGCAATCTTCGGCCTCCTTATGGTAACAGTGGTAACAATAAGTTCAGCGCTTACTTTGGGGCTTCATCCCAATATACCTTGCCTTATCTTGATTGTCATCCCCTCATTATTCGTCTTCTCATCACTTGGCGCCCTTTTATGTGTATTGGTGAAGGAGGTATTTGAGGCTCAAACCTTGCTCAATTTGCCACGCTTCATAATGATATTTCTTTGTGGTGTCATCTATCCCGTCTCTGCTATGCCGAAGGTGTTACAATATTTCGCTTATGTAATGCCTCTTACCTACACGGTTGATGGACTACGACGCGCTTTTTCTGCTACTTCAAGCACGATGGTTTTTGCGGATACTTTGGTGCTCATGGGTTTTTTCGTTCTTTTTATTCTTCCGGCAATAAAATTGCTTTATAAGAAATTTGAATAGGATGGTACGATGAAGAAGTTATGTCCCTATTTACGTGGAGAAAATAACCCAAACCACCATGGGCTGACAGTTCGCACTAAAGTGGTAAATTTGATACCACATGATTTACAAGTATCACTACGAAACGGTTGAGTTTAAGCTTACCAAACTACACGATACTGAAACTGCTGAATATTATCGTGTGGTCTATCCATCGCCTGAGGTATCACCGTTCGCTGAGAACAACCTCGTATATGGCCTATACATAAAACCCAGGCCAGCTACTTCAACCGCAATCATATGTTTGCAGGGGTTTAGAGTAGAACGTGACGACCCATGGAAGAACACCGGTTATTATTTTGCTAAACATGGGTTAGCTTCGCTATCCATTGTGCTACCGTATCATCGTGCACGTACACCGAAGGGGTTCCCTCCATCTGAAGCATTCCTATCCGTGAATCCTGACCAGCAGCTACGTAACTTCGAACAAGCGGTTGCCGATGTACGTAGGGGGATAGATCTGCTCGAACAACTCGGCTATAAGAGGTTCCACATATGGGGTAAAAGTCTTGGTGCAATGGTGGGTATCATCGCACATGCACTCGATACACGTATCAACCGCGGTGTATACATAGGGGTGGGTGGTAACTTTGGTCGTATCGTCTGGCGTGGTATGGGGTTGAGTGACTTCCGGCATGCCCATATAGCTAGGGGGGTCACCCGACACCGATGTTATCAAACACGTAAAAATTACTGGCGGTTTATGGAATCTGTAGCTTCTCTCAACTCACCACAGCAGATTGATGAGATAAAAGTTGACGGCCAGTACTGTATTGATGTACCCAAAAAGGTTAACGCACCCAGCGAATGTTATTATGCGGATCCGATAACCTTCTGTCCATTCATACGTAGTGAGAATGTACTTATCATCAAGGGGCTCATCGACCCCGTAATACCATTGTGGTCGACACTCGAAATGCTCAGGTATTTACCGCACGCACGTGTTATATGGTTACCATTCGGCCACGTATCCATAGGGTTGATACGATCACATATATTGAGATGGTCCGTTTCGTTCTTCGCCATGTAGTAGCTTAATCCCCCAAATATCTAACCTTTATGATACCACCGCTATCCTGTGCAATGTATAGATAGCCTTCGTCATCAAGCGTTATCCCTTCCTGATTGTCACCTATAAACGCATATTGTTTCAGTATTTGGCCATCAAGTGACATCTCCAGAAATACGTTTGTGGCATCACTTATCACAAACAGCGTGTTGGACAATGGATTATAGTACAAACCTGACACATCGATAATACCCGGGTATATTGTACGTACGATTTTGGCACTATCCAGCACACTTTTGGAGCTCACAATCGGTACTTCCAGCTCACATATTACGGAGGGTTCGCCACCCTCGAGACTGAACGATTGGTTACTCACTAAGAAGGTACCACCTTCTGGATGTTCATCATCCGGTATAAACGTTATGCCCTCGATACCCTGGCCACCTTTCATCAGCAACTCCTTTCCCTGAAAATACCGGTCGATCACGAACTCACGCAGTATCACAAGGCTATCAGGATCAACCTCCAATATTTTCTCGTCACCTTCTACCGCTATGTACAGCAAGCCTGTCGACGGGTTCACTGTTATACCTTCGAAATCCGCATCCGCAAGATGTTTCTCAATTATATATTCGCCATCCTTGCGCATGACAAGGATATCTCCTTCATCACCTACTACGTAGAGAAGGTCACGTGTGGGATGATAGACTATACCTGAGGGTTCACGGAAGCCACCACGATCGATGTTACCCACCCACTCATATGGGAACACTATCGTCACCCCGGTGATAATAAACCCAATTAACACATACATCTTGTCTCCTTTTGAAATAGATAGATTAAAGTATCCATCTCGCAAGCCCTTCGCAATCCTGTTGCACAAACCGTCTGTAAATTTGATGTATTTCACCGCTCAACAATACCTGAGACGCTTGACACCTTAGACAGTATTTCCTATCTTATAGGTGGTACCTTTTTGTACAAGGAGGTACGATGAATAGGCTATTTTACGTGTTGTTAGTGTTCATTATCAGTGCATTACCATTACATGGAGAGGAGAAAGGTAAAGTAAAGTTCCAGGTGGAAGGCGTGCTGGAGGATTTAAGCATCTATGCAAAGACAAAGATCATCAAACTCAAGAACCTACGTGCAAGTGAGGTCGAACCCTTCATCCGTACACGGCTATCATCCTACGGTGCGGTACAGGTTAATGATATAACCAACGAGATAGTAATTACTGATAGGGAGCCCAAGCTTACGGATCTGGTTAACCTTGTGAAGAAGCTCGACGAGGAGGGTATAAAGAAATTTGTTCACCTCGAAACCGACGTGCTGTATCCCAGGTACGTGAAACCCTCTAAGTTGTTAGCTGTGGTGGAGAAGAATCTCTCACCCGAAGGGTCAGCCTTTGTTGATGATGAGCTCAACGCAGTAATCGTAACCGATGTACGGTCGAAGATCGACCGCATAAGGGAGATAATGGACATACTCGATAGACCCGCCAAACAGCTATGGTTGGAAGCCAAATTTGTAACCATCGACAAGCAGTATCTGAAGAAAATTGGTATCAACCTAAACGAACTTTTACATAAGTTAACTGTACACGGTATGTACATTAAAGAAGTTATAGATGAGAGATCACACGAACGCCGAACGATAAGTGTTGCACTTGCACCTTTCTGGAATGTGATCGAGCAAGCCGTTCAATCTGGTAAAGCTGACATCAAGACACTACCCAGATGCGTGGTACTTAATGAGAACAAGGTTACACTCAGGTATCAAGACGTGATGCTCGAACTTACACCACATATCGGTGATACCAACTGCATACTGATGGATGTGAAATTTGGCCTCATGCAGCAGGTTGAATCTAAAAGTAAATATATCTCTACCACATTGATAGCCAGGGAGGATACGCCTTTCGTGGTGGGAGGGATAGATTATACCATAACGAGTAAAAACATCACAGGTATACCAATACTCAGTTGGATACCGATCATCGGTTACCTATTTAAACGCGAAGTTACGACTACCACGGATGCAACCTTACTCGCTATCGTGACACCGAGGATACTGGAGTTTGGTGAGCTACCCGAGGG
>CBFDTI010000074.1:0-6301 GCA_965612795.1 uncultured bacterium
CCTGTGAGTGGTGTAACATCTGCTACAGTGGATAGTGCAACAAGATCAAGATACCAATACAGGGTACGCCTATCTCTGTTTAACTTGTGATAGATTGCATCCACCAATTTCCATGCTACACCGCAACCCGATAGATACGGGTACGGATAACCGAGCTTTGGATTGATAATCGCATATGCGGGTGGTAGCTCATCAGGTGGTAGATGATGGTCGGTAACTATCACATCTATATCATTATCTTGTAGCTGTTTTATTTGATCGGTTGCACTTATGCCACAATCCACCGTTATCAATAGCCTTATGTTATGTGTGAGCGCAAACTTTACACCCTTATCGCTTAACCCATACCCTTCTTTCAATCTATGCGGTATGTAGCATATAACGTTTGCACCCAACTCCTTGAAAATACGGTATAGTAAAGCAACCGCTGTTACACCATCCGCATCATAATCCCCATAGATGAGGATAGGCTCATCACCTTCTATGGCCTTCAATATGCGGTTGACTGCTTTGTCCATGTCACGAAACTCAAACGGCGAATGTAGGTCGTCGATGCTTGGGTTGATGAATTTACGTGCAACCGCTGGCTCCCTGTAACCACGTCGCACAAGTAACGAAGCAATAGCGTGTGATACACCAAGTGCCTCAACTAACCGGTTTACATCGGTTGCATGTACATGCTCGGGGTATATCCACCTGTATTTCATTTATTTAAAAGTAAAGTACCTCACCATTTAGCAATAGGGTTGACCTGATGGTTAGCAATTTATTTTTATAGTTAATGCCACAGGAAAAAGATTACAATGCCATTCTTGCTACTGATTGTGGTAGCACCACCACCAAGGCTATTCTTATAGAGAAACGTGGTAACGAGTATCGTTTAAGAGTAAGAGGTGAAGCACCTACCACTGTTGAGGCACCATTTGAAGACGTAACCCGTGGTGTACTTAACGCAGTACGTGAAGTTGAGGAGCTATCCAACCGCGAAATCCTTGAGGGCGAAAAGATTGTCAAACCTGCGCTCAACGAACGTAAGGGGGTGGACACATACGTATCAACTTCAAGTGCAGGTGGTGGCCTACAGATGCTGGTTGTTGGGGTTGTTAAGTCAATGACTGCCGAAAGTGCCGCACGTGCAGCGTTAGGTGCAGGTGCTATTGTCATGGAGACCATTGCTGTGGATGATGGTAGGTTACCGCATGAAAAGATACAGTTGATAAGACACCTACGACCCGACATGATCTTACTCTCGGGTGGTGTTGATGGTGGCACAATTACCCACGTTGTACAGATGGCACAGATTATAGCGGCTGCGGATCCAAAGCCACGGTTTGGGCTCACCTATAAGTTACCGATAATATACGCAGGTAATAAAGATGCACGTGAGGAGGTTAAGAAGATATTAGGTGAGAAGTTTGACTTACATATTGTTGAAAATATACGACCACGGTTGGAGGAAGAGAATCTCATCCCCGCACGTAATAAAATACATGAGCTGTTCATGGAACACGTGATGTCACAAGCACCTGGGTATCGTAAGTTGATGGATTGGGTTGATGCCCCTATAATGCCGACACCGGGTGCGGTGGGACTACTCGTACATCACGTAGCCAAGCAGCGTGGTATCGATGTCATAGGTGTAGATATTGGTGGTGCAACTACTGATATATTCTCTGTGTTCAAAGGTACTTTCAACCGTACCGTAAGTGCCAATCTCGGTATGAGTTACTCAATCTCCAACGTACTTGTGGAAGCAGGGTTAGCCAACATCAAACGTTGGCTACCATTTGATATTGATGATGCCGATCTATGTAACCGCATAAAGAATAAGATGATACGACCAACAACAATACCTCAAACAATAGAGGAGCTGAAGATCGAGCAGGCCATCGCACGTGAAGCACTACGGTTGGCGTTCCTGCACCACAAGACGATGGCGGTCGAGCTCAAAGGTGTACAACGACAACGCACTATATCCGATGTATTCATACAGGAGGCAGCTAAATCGTTGATCAACATGATGTCGTTAGCACTCATAATAGGGTCGGGTGGCGTACTATCGCATGCACCACGTCGAGTACAGGCGGCAATGATGTTGTTGGATGCGTTCCAGCCCGAAGGTGTTACCCAACTCACTGTCGATAGCATATTCATGATGCCACATCTGGGGGTGCTTACCACGGTACACGAACGTGCGGCACTGGAAGTATTCGATAAGGACTGTCTCATACGACTTGGTACAGCTATTGCACCTGTAGGTGACGGTAAAGAGGGTGAAGAAGCCGTAAAGGTGGAGTTACCCGATCAAACCGTTACAGTGAAATTTGGTGAAATAGAACGTGTACCGCTGGAGGAAGGCCAAAAGGTAAAAGTACGCATTATACCAGGACGTAAGTTTGATGTTGGTAATGGACGTGGTCGCGAACTCGTCACAGAGGTTGAGGGCGGTGTGGTTGGGTTACTCATCGATGCACGTGGCCGTCCACTGAAGCTACCCGAAGATGATACCAAACGTAAAGAAACATTAGTTAAATGGTTTGAATCCGTAGATATGTATCCTAAGTAAGATGGCACACGCGTATACGCCTGGATTACAAGTAGCTGAGCGTACAGTCGTACGAAAGGAGCGCCGATTACCACTCAAGGGTGAGGTACTCATAAAAGAGGGTGATACAGTAGAGGCCGAACAGATTATCGCACGTGCGTATTTACCGGGTGATGTGGAATTACTAAATATTGCTGGACAGCTTGGTGTATCAGGTGACGAGATCAAACCTTACCTCAAGAAGAAAGAAGGTGACGAAGTTAAAAAAGGTGAAATCATTGCCGAAAGTAGGGGCTTGTTCGGTATGTTCAAGACACAGGTTAAGTCGCCCATCGATGGTGTCATAGAATCCATTTCGTTCGTTACGGGGCAGGCGATACTGCGACACCCGCCACAGGAAGTAAGTATCAAAGCTTACATCAACGGTACCGTAGAGAAGGTCATACCTGAAGAAGGTGCTATCATACGTACTGTGGCCACATTTATCCAAGGTATTTTCGGTGTAGGTGGTGAAGGATATGGCGAAATACTCCCAGTATGTTCGTCACCAGATGAGACACTAACCCCCGATCTTATACCCGAAACCGCTAAAGGTAAGGTGATAGTAGGTGGATCATTTGTCACGTATGAAGCACTACAGCGTGCGGTAGAGGTGGGTGCCACCGGTGTAGTTGTGGGTGGTATAGATGCAGACGATTTGCGTCACTTCTTGGGTTATGATATAGGGGTGGCGATTACAGGTACGGAGAAGAAAGGTATCACTCTCATTGTAACTGAAGGGTTTGGTCGTATGAATATGGCGAAGAAGACGTTTGAGTTGCTCACGAAATATGCAGGTAGAAGGGCATCAATAAATGGTGCCACTCAGATACGGGCTGGTGTTATGCGACCCGAAGTTATCATCACGCAGGAGGGTGAAGCTGAAGAACCTCATAAAGGATGGGAAACTGGGTTGGAGGTTGGTCATCTTGTTCGTATCATACGTGAACCTTATTTCGGTCAGATAGGTAGGGTGGTGGAGTTGCCGCCGCCACTCGAACAGATCGAGACCGAAGCCCGCGTACGTATTCTGAAAGTGAAGCTGGACGATAAGGTGGTCACCATACCCCGGGCTAATGTTGAGATAATTCAGGGATGACCCTCCTCCGGATTGCGTCTTTTAAAGATGGCTCTTTTTCTATGGGGGAGGGTTCTTAATATGGAAACCTGTATACATACTCCCATTGGATGGTTGCTTATAGATTATACAGACGAGGTTGTCGAACGCATAAGGTTTAGTGATACCCCAGCAGATTATGTAGAGGTTAATTCTAAAGTTATCAACGAGTTATGTGCGTACTTTGCTGGTAAGTTGACACAGTTTACGGTGAAACCCAAACTCCCTACCAACCCACTGCATAAAAAGGTATATGAGGTGTTGCTACACATACCGTATGGCAAAACGTGCTCATACTCGGAAGTGGCACAACTCGTCGGTAGCGCCGCACGTGCGGTTGCACGCATAATTGCATGTAATCCCATACCTATAATTATACCATGTCATCGTGTGATATACAAAACAGGCGATATTGGTGGTTACTCGGGTGGTGTTTGGCGTAAACGGTTTCTGTTGGACCTGGAAAGTACTACACTTAACCTACCGTATAGGGGGTGACATGCGTGTTTATGCAAAAGAGTTTACACTCAGTACGTCACAACATCAACAACTCATAGACATAACGCAAGAGGTAACCGCTATTGTTAAGTCCTCCGGTATCAAAAATGGCATATGTAATGTATTCGCACCGCACGCAACCGCCGGTATTATATTGAACGAGAGCGCCGATCCCAACATTGCGATAGACTTTTTGAACGCAATCAACCGCGCCATACCGGAACGTGCGGGTTACCTACACGACAGGATCGATAGCAACGCAGCTGCCCACATAAAATCTGCCATAGTGGGTGCGGGTAAAATAATACCCGTGGTTGAGGGTAGGTTGATGTTGGGTACCTGGCAAGCAATCATGTTTGTTGAACTCGATGGCCCACGTGGTCGCCGTAGGATAGTTGTACAAGTTATGGGTGAATAGCTATCAAATGTTTCTGTAGCGTCGTAGCCTGACGCGATTGAGTGCGCCCTCAACTTTGATTCTAACCTGTGGTGTCGGATGTACAATCTGCTTACCCCCTGTGAGGAAACCCTCAGTGGTTAGTTGTATATCTAATTCAGTAGGTGCCTTTACTGTGATTTTGCTCAACGCGGTTGCGATATGTATATCGCAGGTATCACTCCAGTCACCATTTAGTGATAAAGTTAGGTTGCTCACCCCACAGTGGATATCCAACAGCTTGGGACTTATATTACCTAAATCTTCGATTGTTAACTTAGCAGCACCTACGTTTAGCTCCATAGCTTCCACAGATGCACGTCCTGTACAGCTTATCCTACCCTTTATGGCGCCGGTATTGAGCTCAAGCCGTGTAATGGTGAGCTCACCCAGATCGATATCAAACCGTGCTGCGCCGAAGTTGAGTTCAAGCTCCATTGTCATATTGGGTGGTAGATACACATCAAATTCCGGTGTCTCATCCCAACCGATTAGCTTGACATCCTTCAGCCCTATATAGACTCTATCTGCTTCGAGAGTGAACTTAAGCCTCTTTGCAATGTGTTCAGAACAGTATTTGTGGAACTCTATTTTGCCGGGTGTACCCTTTTTGATGTTGATCCTACCCACAAGTGCTATTTCTACATGTAAGGGTGGTGTTACATTCTTAACATCCAAGATTTCTGTGGTATCAATCATACCTAACATCAACAATGCGATCATCTCCACCTCCAGTTATGTCTACAGGTCTCAGAATCATCGATATAAATGTATCCTATATCCAAGTTAAGTCAAACCTTGCCCAGTAAGGTATTAACGTATCTTAATCTATCATGTGGCGTAAGATACTGCCGTTTGTTGCGGCATTAGTTGTTTTTATTTTAACGCTACAGGTGACGGTGTTCGATCTACCACAACGTATTGCGCTTGGTATATTAGGGATTGCAGTAATATTGTGGGTTACTGAGGTTATACCACTTTATGTTACGTCGTTCATTATACTGTTGCTTACCACAACAGTGTTGGCACGCACGCTGCAAATGGAGTTTAAGCCTTTTCTTCATGCATTCTTCTCACCAATTCTGTTACTGTTCTTGGGTGGTTTCGTACTCGCACGTGCCATGCATGTATATGAGGTTGAGGAGCTAATCGCAAATACCATATTGCGGCATGTAGGTAAACGTCCTTATCCCGTATTGTTAGGTTTTATGGTGACGACTGCATTTTTATCGATGTGGATGTCGAATACTGCCTCCACAGCACTTATGTTGGCGGTCGCATTACCTGTGATCAAGCATGCGAAGAAGTTCGGTAAATCAATAGTTTTAGGCATACCATTTGCTGCAAGCATAGGTGGTATGTGCACACCTATAGGGACGCCACCCAATGCGATAGCGGTTGCAGCACTCAGGGAAGCGGGTTACCCGGTACTGTTCATTGAGTGGATGGCAAGGAACTTACCTATCGGATTACTGGGTATATTTATCACCTCCATTGTACTGTATACGTTTTATCGACCGACAATCACCGAGATACCGGTTACTATCAAACGTATCAGCATAGAGCGTAACGGTAAATTTACACTCGCTGTGCTGATACTCACCATAGTGCTGTGGCTTACGACAAGACTACATGGGGTATCCTCACATATAGTGGCGCTCATCCC
>CBFDTI010000075.1:0-6257 GCA_965612795.1 uncultured bacterium
CCAGTGTATCCTCGGCATCGAAGTCAGGTGATATGAGCCTCACCATCACACAACTATCGCTAACCGGTATCTCGACCAGCACACTATCCTGTGGTATCATACAATGAGTCAATGTATCCCAGTTGTGGTTAATGATATGTAAATACGATCTTGTACCATCTTCAGCATCAGTGTAGGCAATCGCTACCCTTGATCCGTTCACATAGCTGGGTTCAATCGTATCCCCATTATCCGGTACGATACCATTAACTCGTACGAAGGGTTCGAATTCACTCACCATAACGTTCTTGTAGATCTCCTCACCATACAGATTGATGAAATCAGCCATCGGTTTTATCACCTCAGCCACCCTCCTACCATCCGAAAGCGTATCCCACCAGATATAGTATGATTCGTTACCTGATAATGGTATCGCAAACCTAACCCCTGCCGCATATGCTTCAGCCATATAAGTTAGCAACCCAGCCGCACGTTCATCAGCAGGTTCGTCCTTACCCCCAATGTGGTAATACGGGAACCCCATATGCCCGAAATCCAAAAATACCGCCATCGGCAGATCCTTACCACAATACTCGACAGCTTTACGTTTGCACCATCGAAAATGGTTCATCAACACCCTACGTGCATCAAGATGCGACTTCTGTGAATCACTCGGTGATGGTGCAGGATACGATGGAAGGGTACTCAGATTCCTTATGAAGTAATCCACAGAATCTGGTCGATACCAAGATCCATTGTAAGAGATATAAATGTTACGGCCAACCGAAGCTGCATAAGCACGTACGCTGTCGACAATTTGATACCAGAACAGCTGTTTGGTACGAAATTGGGTGAACGAAGCTTCACGAAGCTGTTCTATCCGGTCCAATATTTCTGGGTCGTCACGAAAATAGATTCTCAGCAACTTATAATATTTCCCCGGGAACCATATAAGGAAGAACGGATTTGGTGGATTAAGTGCATTCGCTACCGTAAGCTTACCACCAAATGGGTTCTTTGTCCAACCATGATATCTAAGATACTTACGATAGTTGAAAGTATTCATCGTACCGTCCGGACACTGCCCGGTATCGGATAGCTCCACAAGCATCAGCGATTCCCAGCGCGTATCGGTAGGTGTCCATCCCGAGTCTATGTAGAATCGCTCGAGTACAAATTGCCTGAACCCATATCCATAAGCTTGAAACTCAGCCACATATACAATGCTGTCGGTGGATTCAAGCCTTAACTTTGATGTCCAAACCATATCCACAAGGAACGACCGTATCGAGTCACTGTTATCATTTACTGAAACAGGTGGTGTGAAGTTTTGCCACGAAGTGCCATCCCAATAACGGATACGAAAATCTGTCAATACATGTGAGCTTGGAAACATCAAATAGAGTTGTTTAACCCTACGTGGACGCCCAAAGTCTATTTCAAGCCAATGTGAATCACCCACAGCAGAATGCCATACGGTGGATGGGTTACCGTCGAACGCATTCTGTGCCGAATCCGGATTCGTGCTTGCCGAAGCTGTTGGATAAAACCATACCATAGGGTTGACTTCATCCGAAGTACAAACGAGCGAAACTCTCGTACATAGGTTCGCCGTCCCTAACGCATAATCGTCATACCCATCGTTGGGATTCTCCTCCGGCGTTACAGTGGTATCCATACCGAAACGATATGCACCACTTATCTCATCGAACTCCAACGCATTTGCACCCGCATCTATCTGTTCATACGCCCACCATAGGCAATAGGTGAGCCAGTTCTCGTTTGCGATCGAGGCATGGCTTGTCACACTATGACCGGTGAGGTTAGGTATGTAGTAGATTGTATCGTCCGTATTGCGGGTAGTAAAGTCATGATAAATAGCAGTAGGTATAGAGTAAGGTGGCACGTCATCCTCCGGGTGTGCACACGGCCACCCCGCATGGGGTACTAAGTTAGCGCATTGGACACCACCCTCAAGTAGCGCTCCATGTGCGTTGACCGTATCAGCGACCCAACTTACTTCCGGAAATCTATTGTATGGCATAGCGCTGTACTTGAACCACCCACGTTTCATGAATTGTGGTCCAAAATACAAGGCAAGCGTCACAAGCGTATCTCTACCGCTACCTAAGCCACCTCCAAATGTCCACACAAGTGCATCATTTAAGCTATTAACTCCCTGTACCGTAACCGTTAATACGGTTAGGTTAGCTATGACGAAGAGGTCTTTCAGTCGCATCTTTTTAAAGATTAGCAAGATTGCGTTTGTGTAAATCCATTCACCTCATCATGATTTAGACGTAAGGTTAGGTCAGAAAGTTGACTTTGCTAAATTTCAACTTTACAGCCTCAATCTTTCGACTTTGAAACTCCATCATCTCCCCTGTACGTTGACTGTGATGTCCATCACATAACTTAAATAAATGGGTAAAGTAGTTATAATCATGGGGTCGAAAAAGGACCTACCCCATGCTGATAAGATAGCCAATAAGGTACGCGAGTTTGGTGTCGAATGTACACTACGTGTGGCGTCTGCGCATAAGACACCTAAGCAGGTGTTAGATATACTGCGAGAGTATGAACATGAAAACGTTGTGTATATCACTGTCGCAGGTAAAAGTGATGCACTGAGTGGGCTCGTTGATGCCAACACCACACAACCAGTGATTGCATGTCCACCACCAAACGATAAGTTTGCAACCATCGACATATTTTCGGTACTACGTATGCCGACAGGTGTCGCCCCTATGGTGGTGCTCAATCCCGAAAATGCCGCTATAGCAGCAATCAAGGTGTTAGGAGTGGTAGACACTACGTTAAGGGATAAGATCAAAAAGTATCAACATACTCAGAAAGAAGCGCTCAAACGTGCAGATACCGAGTTGAAGTAGGTTGACTATAAGCGATTGACACTATAATCTAATGGCATGAGTGAATGGCATCTCACTACACCGCTCACCGATGATGACATTGAGAAATTACGTGCAGGTGATAGGGTTTATCTCACCGGTATCATCTACACCGCACGTGATGCCGCACACAAGAGGTTGGTTGAAGCTATCGAAAAAGGTGATCCACTACCTATAGAGCTCAAAGGTGCAGTCATCTACTACGCAGGGCCAGCACCTGCACCACCGGGTTATCCGATTGGTTCGATAGGGCCGACCACCAGCTACCGTATGGATAAGTTTACCCCTCAACTACACGCATTGGGTGTAAAAGCTACGATAGGTAAAGGTGAGCGCAGCGATGCAGTCAAGCACGCACTCAAAACTTACAAAGCAGTCTATCTTGTAGCTGCCGGCGGTGTAGCTGCATTGCTTGCAAAGCGTGTCAAACGTGCCGAAGTTATCGCATACGAGGATTTGGGTCCCGAAGCTATAAGGTTGCTGGAGGTGGATGAATTTCCATGCTTCGTCGCATACGATATGCACGGTGGCGATATATTCGTACAGGGGGTGACACAGTACGCACGAAAGTGATTGTCGGTGAGCAGTAATGTTCCACTATCGAGGCGATGAACTATGGGTAGAAAGTGTACCGATTAGTAAACTTGTAGATAAGTTAAACACACCTTTCTACCTATACGGTGCAGCCACAATCCGAGATAGGTTCAACTTAATAAAACGAAGTATACCTGAACCTCACATCATAGCGTATTCGTTGAAAGCCAACCCCAACTATCACATAATAAGGTTGATGCTACCAGACTGCGGTGCAGACGTTGTATCGAAGGGTGAGCTATTTCGTGCGTTACTCGCGGGTGTTGCCCCCCAGAAGATCGTTTATGCAGGTGTAGGTAAACGGTACGACGAAATCCGCTACGCACTCGAAAACCGTATACTTATGCTGAACGTCGAATCAGAGCAGGAATTACAAGCGATCGAAGCTATAGCCACCGAAATGCACATAACCGCAGGTGTAGGGGTAAGGATCAACCCCGACATTGAGGTAGCCACCCACAAATATGATCAAACCGCCGTCAAGGGTAGCAAGTTCGGTATACCAGAGGATGGGGTGTGGCAACTAATACCACAGATTTTGGGGTCACCAAACCTGAACCTACTCGGTATACATGTGCATCTGGGGTCGGAGATTACGGAGGTTGAACCATTCCGTGTGTTAGTGGACAAAATGTACGAGTACTACACGAAACTCAAAACCGAGTATAATTACACTATTAAGTACATCAACCTTGGTGGCGGTTGGGGCAGATCCTGGGACAAGTTCCCGATCGATGAGCTGGGCAACTTAATCCGCAAGAAATTGTGTAAATTACCGGTCACCATAATTGTGGAGCCGGGGCGGTTCATTGTGGGCCCCTCGGGTGTACTCGTTACACGTGTATTGTATCGTAAAGGTAAATTTGTAATCGTCGATACAGGTATGAGCGAATTCATAAGACCATCACTCTATGGTAGTGAGCATCCAATACGTGAGGTAAAACATAAATCTGGCCCAGAAGGGACGTTCGATGTGGTCGGCCCTTTATGTGAAGGTGGCGATTTCATCGCACACAATGTGCAACTACATGATCCACAACCTGGTGATATACTTGCTATCATGGGTACAGGTGCGTACGGTATGAGTATGAGCTCAAATTATAATTCAAGGCCAAAAGTGGCAGAAGTGTTGGTGGATGGCGATAAGGCGTTTATCATCCGTGAACCAGAGACACTCGAAGATCTAGTGGTTAAAGAAACATGGCATCCAATCATATAGTGTACCAGAAAACAATAGCCGATGAGATCGTACTCGCAGGTGTAGGTGTACATACTGGTCGATCTGCAACGGTGAAATTAGAACCTGCTCCACCGAATACCGGTAGAATATTTGTATATAAAGGGGTAGAGATACCCGCAACCTTAGACCATGTTGTCGATGCTCCATATCGCACAGCGGTTGGTTGCAACAATGTGGTAATCCACACAATTGAACATCTACTATCTGCGCTTTTCGGTGTGGGGGTAACCAATATATACATAATAGTTGAGGGAGGGCCAGAGATACCGTTCTTCGATGGCAGTGCTAAGATATGGGTGGATGAGATTCAAAAAGCTGGCATAAAGGAGCAATCCCACCCGTATCCAGTTTGTGAACTACCTGAAGGAACATGGACGTTTGGTAGAGGTCCAATAGCCCCTTACATAGCTACATGTGAGAATAAAGAAGGTGGAGGATTGACAATCGAAATGCAACTCGAATACCCAAAGGAAAAATACACCGATTCATACATTTACCACCATCCTGATGGCTACACTATGGAGATAGCGGGTGCACGTACATTTACATTCCTGGAGTGGCTACCTGAGCTTATCAAGCATGGACTCATAAAGGGAGGTAACCTCAACAACGCTATAGTCTTACATAAAGGTAGAGTTGCCACCATCGAAGAGATAGAAGAATTTATAGGGCTTAAAATTGAGAACATTCCACCCAACTACGGGCAGATGATGCCACACGAACCTGCACGCCACAAAATACTGGACTTTATGGGCGATCTGGCGCTATTGCCGTATGAGTTCATTGGCCATGTTACGCTTTATGCTACCGGACATAAACATCATCATAAATTTTTGCGTGAAATAGTAAATAATACAGGAGGCGCATATGGAACACATATTTAATATATTCTGGTTGTTTGTGATAATTGCAGCACTACAACCTATTTTACGTAAGCGTATGCTCGAAAGTGCCCGTCGTGGGTTGCTTGCTAAAATCGAAAGGAAGCGCGATTCACGTGTCATCATCATGGTACATCGTCAGGAAACGATGGGTTTACTGGGTTTCCCTGTTGTACGTTACATTGATATCGAGGACTCCGAGGAGGTGTTACGTGCTATCAATATGACCGATCCAGAAGTACCGATAGATTTCGTAATCCATACACCAGGTGGTTTGGCGATAGCTGCACTCCAGATAGCACGTGCACTTAAAAAACATAAGGGTAAAGTGACAGTTTTCATCCCTCACATGGCAATGTCAGGCGGTACCCTCATAGCTTTGGCAGCTGATGAGATAGTGATGAGCCCACACGCAGTACTGGGCCCGGTGGACCCTCAAATAGGTGAATATCCAGCAGCTTCGCTTTTGAAGTTGACCAGAGATAAGCCGATTGATAAGATAGACGATAGGACGCTCATCTATGCGGATATAGCAACTAAGGCGATAGACCAGCTACGTGAAAATATCGAGGAGCTGTTAGAAGGCAATTATCCACCCGACAAGGTGAAAGAGATTGCACGCCTGCTATCCGAAGGTTTGTGGACACACGATTA
>CBFDTI010000076.1:0-6140 GCA_965612795.1 uncultured bacterium
TATTGGTTAATCCTCCAAGGTTATCCAGTCGATCTTCGCCCTACTCCACTCAGAAATCGTGTGCCCTATCTCCTCGAAGAACGCCTTGATTCGATTTTCACGGTACCCCATGATATCTTCCAGAATAGGTACCAGTATGCTCAATGCATTATCTGACAGCACAGTACGTTTGGAGATATGTCCCAGATATGGTGATGCCGACACCGCAATCGGATACCCCCCATACGCGCTCACGTGTAGCATCACGTGTAGGTCGGACAACCCATCACCCACGTAGATTATACCATCACGTGGTACACGCTCCTTCTCACGTAGGCTATCGAGTATCGCCACTTTACCCTGACCTGCACATGTATGCTTTATATCCTTGACTTTGCCATCTTCATCGTATATGAAAACAGTCCCGTATATGTGGTCGGGTTCCAGAATCCCACTCAATGCAGTCGTTATGATATCTTGAGGACATGCCGACAATACGTAACAACAGAATGTGTTACCATCCATCCCCTCACTCAGTATCCTCATAAGTTCGGCAATATTCTTCTTGAGTCGCACCTCTGCACCCACCTCTTCAAATAGCTTTTTGGTAACCTTACCCTTGTAGGCTGGGTCACTGATTATGAGATATGCAAGCTCACCACCCAGCTGTGCAATGTTACGCTTACGTACTTCGTTCACCTTTTTATCGTATTCGTCCGGGTTTATCCCTATCTTCATGCTTAACACCACACCCGTGTCGTCAAAACTCAACGTCCTATCGAAATCACACACAAACAGATACTTACGCCCGGGCTTGGTTACTTCCTTTGTTTTAGGTGCTCTCATTTCTCTACCTTCCCTTTATTATAAACTATCGTATAATCCCAAAATGCAACCCAAAGCTAGCTCGCTATCAGCTTACCATGAATTGCTTCAACCCCGTCAAAAACATCTGTGCTGCCACCATCGTCAGTATCAAGCCCATCAATCGCTCAAGTGCAATAAGTCCACGTCTACCAAGTATGCGACCCAATCTCTCCGATGACACCAGTATAACCGCAGATATACCCCATGCAGATATTAGTGCTAACATCCACGCCCACATACGTGAAGGTTCGCGTCTTGCCAACAACATAAGTGTGGTCAATGTCGACGGTCCCGCCACCAACGGTATAGCCAACGGTACGATGAAGGGTTCACCTTCAACCTCCACACCTGGCATACTGCCGACAAATATCATCTTAAGCGCTATGATGAACAACACTATACCACCAGCTATACTTAATGATGGTTCAGTAATCCCCAACACCCCCAGTATGTATCGGCCACCCACCAAAAATAGTATCAGGATACCCAGCGCTATGAGCATTTCGCGCATTATCACACGTTTACGTCGTGTTTGCTCCACATCCTTAAGCGCTGTAAGGAATAACGGTACGTTACCGAGGGGATCCATCACCAGAAACAAAAGAAATATTGCAGACACTATCGACATGTTCTTATCCACTACCTAGCAATCTCTCCTTTTGGATCACTGCTATGTATATTGGGTTATCTGGATCTATTATATGCTTCAATCTCCAACCCGTACCTTCAAGTATCTGTAGCAGCTCGTCCTTTGATACAAACAGATAGTCAAACCATGGTGTCACATACCTTTTGTACCTTATTCTGATCCTTACCTGACCCGCCATCCTACCGCGTTTGCGGTTGAGTTCGTGATACTCGAGATGCTCCGGTACATCCGTTTTGTACGGGTTACGTGTCTCCGCTATTATAATGGCAGCTTCATTTGTAATCTTACGGAATTTCTTCAATAACCAGCGTGCACGTTTGTAGCTCCCGAACAGCCCAAAGTTATTGCCCATCATAAGGATTGTATCGAACTTACCCAACCCCTCATTTATCTGAGTGATCGACATCACCCTCACATCTTTAACCCCACGTAATTTACAGACCTTTACCGCCAACGGCGATATGTCGATACCTACAACTTCAACCCTTTTATTTTGTAGATACAAGGCATGTCTACCTGCACCACACCCTATATCAAGTACCCTACCGTTGATGTATTGCATTGCGTGTTTCTCACGATCTGTCCATCCCTCATACTCTGTAAAATATGCGGCTGGCCCACCACCTACATCGAAGTAACCATCGTCACGCTCGATGATCTCAACCCCACCTTTACGCATTAAATAATCATAAAGTGCATGCCCCAATGCATCTTCTCTATCTCTCAACATCTCTCGTTGGTTACCTAAATCTACACTCTTGTAAACTTTCCAATAATTGTTCCTATCCCAATAACTATAAGGGCAACCGGCCAAAATACTGGCCATATCGCATGCACTACACCAAAGTATCGTAACAATGCAATGACACCCAACGCCAGTATCAGGCTACCTCCAATAAATGAGCTACCTACTCGAACATTTACCTTACCCATATCACCCCCTTATTGCTTTTGTAGCCACCTGAGCGCTTTGGTTATCTCACCACCAGGTGGTGCGGCATGCCCAAGCTTTGGATATATCATGAGTTTCACCGGTATACCCAGTTTATCCATCGTATCCTTTGCTGTCTTGTTGGTTTCCAGCAGGAAATCCTTTTCTCCGATCATCATGTAGATTTTCATCCATTTAGTTTTTGCATCACCCAGATACTGGTTGAACTCCTCTTTGTAGGCACCTGCCATGGTGATGATACCACTAAAGATTTCCGGATGTCTCAACCCCGTAAAGAATGCACGGCTACCGCCCTGTGAATACCCCAATATTATCACATTAGTTGTATCAACCCTATATCTTGACCTCACATACTCGTACGCCTCCATGATACGCTGTTCGGCCAACTCATACGGATGTCCCCACGCAAATGCTGTCTTACCCATGACATCAGGTGCATATGGGCAACACAATATGTACCCCAACCTCGTGATATATGGTCCTATGCCATCAGCAAAATCAACCGGGTTGCTACCAAACCCATGTAACCCTATCACTAATGGATACATATTGCTTGTATCAAACCTCTTAGGTAACACGATGACAGGCTCCCATTCTTTGGATTTGAGCTCCTCCAACAACTGTGCCGCCCTTTCGGTAAGCTCCATGTACCTGGGGTCATCTTGCAGTATTGCCAGATCTGGATCATCACCAATTTTGTACAACCCCAACTCTACTGCTTTCTCCAGATAACTCAACGCACTATCCTTCTCTTTAAGCAATGCATACCCACACGCAATATTATACGCAATCGCTGCATTATCGGGTCGCAACCGCAGCGCCGCCTTAAAGTATTTCACCGATTCAGCATAATCTCTCTTCGAATACGCTGTCATACCTTTCCTTATGAGTTCGCTTGCACGTTCACGTTTTGTCTTACAGGATATCAAGCATAACCCCACAACAATCACTACCATGAACTTACGCATGTTACCCCCTAACTTTTCTAAACACCATATTTATACCGCTTTCGGGGGTGACCGGAGTCAACCCCCACAATCTATCGTAAGCTTCAATTAATTCAAATCCTACCCTCTCTACCATATCTATCAGCTCTTGCTGTGAGTAAATTCGTAGCTTTACCTCAAGTTCGTCCACAAACTTAAGGTCACGCCCCTCTTTGCGATAGAATAGCCACCTATCTTTGTGTATAGACCTTATATGGTCGAATTTCGCCCGATGTAAAATTACAAACTGTTGAGTCTCCTCGTAATATGTAGGCCAAAAAATCTTTGATAACCTCTCTTTTGATTGAGTTGCCAATACCATCAACAGTCCACCCTTTTTACATAATTTCGATACTTTGGTGAAGATCCCCTCATCCGTAGCCTTATCGTAATATCCGATCGTCGTCCATATGCTGATAATCGCATCGAATTGTTCACCTTCCAGTAATTTATCAATCTCACGCATATCACCCACAAGAAATCGTGCACTTACTTTGTTACGTTTGGCCCTTTTTCTTGCATCTTCGATATACATTGGGCTTATGTCTACACCCGTAACCTCGTAGCCTTTCTTCGCTAAGGGGATACATACCCTACCGTTGCCACAACCCAGTTCCAAAACCTTACCGCGATGGAGGCCGAACTTTTTCAAAATCTTAGCAATCCAATTCGCATCCCGTTTACCGTATCGCCACCTATCTTTCATAACCATAAGCCATAGCTGTCCTTTATTTATAAAAAAATCCTGTGTCCAATCCATCATCTATCTTTAATATTTACCACCACTGTGAGACGTCAATCCTTCAGTACGCTATCGCGTAATTTGGGCATAACAGTCCATCCCATGTATGGCGTATTATATGCTACACCATAGTCTCCATCCCTTGATACAACTATGACCCCACAGTTACAGTTTTTAAGCTTCAGCTTACTGATCACCTTATCTGCTGCTGTTTGTGGGTTGGTTTCACTTAGCATATCGACTACCGTCTTGGCCACCATGTTTATGGCTATGCATTCACCATGCCCAGTAGCTGCACATGCACCTAATGATGATGCATATATACCACATCCGATAAGTGGGGTATCACCCACCCTACCCGGTAGGTGGAACATTATCCCGCCCGTTGATGCTGCAACAGCTACCTTACCGTGACAATCGATCGCTACCGCACCTACAGTGTCACCACCATATAAGTGGCGAAACTTTTCCCAATTCCTACGAAAATAATCCACACGCTGTTCACTAAACATCTTTCGTCTTTCGTCTGTTACGGGGTCAAACTCCCCAAACCCCATTATTCTTGCAAACTTTATTGCACCTTCACCCACCAACAGAATATGGTCGGTTTCCTCCATAACCTTTCTTGCAACAAGTACAGGGTTTTTGACATTCTTAATCGCAGCAACTGCACCAAACCGTCCCTCATCGGTCATCACAGCTGCATCCATTTCTACTTCACCGGTTAACCCCAGTGCTGCCCCATAGCCGGCATTGAATAATGGGTTATCCTCAAGCAAACGTACCACCTCAACTACTGTATCTAATGCTGAGTTGCCATGCTTTAACATCTCGTAGCCGGTTTGAGCTATTTGATCAAGGGCAGCTTGACGTGCCGCCCGCCTTTTACCATCGTACCGTAACCTACCTGCACCTCCATGCACTAAGATAAGGGGTTCCATCGTTGACATGTGTATCACTTATCACATTATAAATTATGGCATTACCGTGGCTCATCAACATCTATATTATCACATTTGTTGGTAGCCTTGCATTCGCTATGCTCAAACCCATACTTCCATTGTTTACACGTAACCTGGGTGCCACCGCTACTGAGGTAGGTCTCATATTTTCGGGTTTCATGTTAGCAAGAGGAATATTTGCCATACTCACCGGTATCATCGCCGATAAATGGGGTAAACGCAAGCTATGGCTATATCTTGGGTTTATGGGGTTCTTCTTGTGTACGTTTATGTTGGTATTCGTACGAACCTACTGGCAGATACTGGTGTTGCGTTTCTTAGCAGGTATAGCTTCGGGTATTGTCTGGCCCCTGTTACAGATGATAACTGCAGAGGCACCAACCCGCAATCGTACAAAGATGCTCAGCTTCTACTACTTAGCTGGTAAATTCGGTATGCTTGGTGGTGGGCTATTAACGGCTGGATTGATAACCCTCATCATGCGGGTTACGGGTGTTACTGAAAGTGCCACCTTTGTACAGATATTCGGTATATCCGCATTCCTTATATTAATCACGTTGGTGTTTATACCAAGGATAAAGGTTAGCTACCACCCTACCACTGTATCGGGTAGCCCCTACAGTGGACGGTTCTCGATAATATTCTGTTTCGCATTCGTACTCGGTATGTTCATGAGCCTCACCGCTTCCGTGGGTATACTCTACTTACGTGAAAGGTTTGGATTTGCTGCCCATTCAGTAGCTATTGCCATATTTACTATAGATCTCGTGGGTATGGTCGCTATGTATGTAATATCACATATTGCTGATACCGGGGGTAGTGTGCTCGCACTTCGGACCATCATCTTACCCGCAAGTATAGCCGCAATAGTATTACCATTAGTAGGTAACCCCTATCTGGTTGTAATTCTGCTTGCGGTTGTAGGTGCTGCTATATCATCGTTTATGCCGGTATCACGTGCAATAGCGGTGGGTGAACACACTGGTAAGAAGATAGGTGCACT
>CBFDTI010000077.1:0-6125 GCA_965612795.1 uncultured bacterium
ACTATTAGAGGGCGCCAGATATCATTTACAAATACTGCTGATACGGCGTTAAGCAAAGTATCTACAGTGGACATTAAAGCTGCTGTTAGGGCTGCTAAAACGAACCCGAACACACCCGGACGACAGAGTAGATGGGCAGCTCTTACGAATGCATCCCTACCAGCAAGCGTTTTAGGAAGAAATCCAGCACTCACTAAGGCTCTCGCTATCCACCCACCACCCGAGGTAGCGATAGAGGCTACAAGTATCAGTACTAAGATGTTGAAGATAGCGGCCCTCTTGGCGTCATGTAAGCTTTTGGCTGACATGAACCGCATCATTATACCTTGGTTCATCAGCCAAAATGCGAACGAATTTGCAATAGCATCCTGCCAGAAGATGCCCACGAAATTGAAATCTGGTGGCCTATTAAAGTAAGCTAAGGCATATTTGTGAGTATCAGGTAAAAGGTGCCAGAACCCTCCATATGGCTTTAAGAAAAGTATACCGCGCACGAATAACCCTATTCCTGCTGCTAAGAGGAAGAACGCCTGCACAAGATCTGTCCATATCACGGCAGTCTGTCCACCTGCAACTACGTAGATGGTTGCTAGTACTGCAACGATGACAGCACCCCAGAATATTGGAAAACCGGTGAGAGTATGTATAGCGACCCCTAATGTGTATAGGTTGATACCTACATATCCCACCAGGTAGATAATCAAAATAACTGTACCCATAACGCGAGTGGAGGGGTCGAATCTTCTCCCCAGGTATTCAGGTATTGATAGGACACGTGAGAAATAGATCACAGGTAACCAGCAGAACATAAATATGGGTAAAAGAAATATGTCATTCGCATAAGTCATAGTGGAGGAGAACCCATAGAGGTAGCCCACAGATGAATACTTGATGAAACTATAAGATCCTACCAGTGAAGCTACGCACGAAAAGGAGATCAACCACCATGGGAACCTTTGCCCACCTAAAAAGAACTCTTTAGTCGTCTTGATGTACCGGGAAAAAAATGTCCCGAAAAGTGTTATAAAGAGGAAATAAGCGATGATGATCACATAATCTAAAGGTGTACCCAATATACCTTGCATCTTTCCCCCTTTTACTTGATTTTAGGTGCCACGAAGAAAAAGAATGAGTGTATACCGAGATAGATGAAGTAGCCAATAATCAGCCATGTAATATGTAGTTTGTACTTTCTCAGTCTAAGATTTACTATATCGGATTTGAATGCCAGCACCATACCGATCGCGAACAGAATGCCACCCACAATATATTGGTAAAGAAGGGAAGAAATTGTTGGTGTTGGCATCTTGCCTCCTTATTTCGTAATACCATAAATTTTCATAAGCTTTTCGTTCAATTTAGATGAGATAACAATTTTGTTTATTTTAGGGCCTATAGAATCTATCATCTCCAGATACATGCGAGTTTTGGTAACCTCCGGTGCTTCATGATATTTTTGCAATATTGATAGAAATTTATATGTTTCACCAAGAGCTTCATTTATCTTGCTTTCTTTATATGCTTCTGCTTCTTTTACTATACGTGTACTCTCACTTTTAGCTTCTGAAATAACCACACTCCTTGCGGCGAGGGCGTCACTGATATATTTCTCTCCTTCAGCACGTGCACTGATCACATCACGGAAAGCATCTATTACCTTTTGGGGTGGGGTCAAACTCTGTAAGTTAACGGATACTATCTGAAGGCCTGTTTTATAATAATCTAGATATTTCTGAATTAGTTCATGTGCTAAGGTTTGAATCTCAACTTTACCTATTGTTAAGGCATCGTCTACTGTCATTTTTCCAATTAGCTCGGTAATAGCTGCTTCTGTAGCATCACGAACTAGCTCCTCTGGGTTTTCAGTTTGAAAAAGGTAGTTATACGCATCTTTGATCGAGAATTGTACCAATAAAATTAGATTCACCACGTTGATATCGCCAGTTAAGCGTTTTACGATCAATGAATCCGCTATAGAGTCCGTTATTACACTTTCTGTTTCGGTAAGATTATAGCCAACCACTATTCTTCGGACAGCCCTAACTTTGGGTTTATCTACTTTCTCCACAGGCCACGGTAAGTGATAGTGTATACCAGGTGGTATATTTTGTCTCACCACCTTTCCAAATCTTCGTACCACCCCCTCTTCATCAGAATGCACCACATATATACCTGAAAGTAACCAGAACACAATTATAGCTCCTATACCTATTTTGCTGAAGGGTATGAGATATCTCAAACTTATCCTGAAATCTTCAAATACTTGCCTAAATCTGTTCATGGAGAACCTAATTCACCTTTTTCCAACAATCGCAAGAGCTTTGAATCCCCTGGAAGTATTATAGTGGTTTTCTCGTCCAAGAATTTCTCGTAAGACTGTAATGTACGGATGAACTCGTAAAATTCTGGATCCTCCCTAAAAGCCTCAGCATAAATTCGGGCCGCTTCGGCGTCTCCTTCGCCTTTTAATTCTGCAGCTTTACGGAGTGCTTTCGAAAGTATGATCTGTTTCAGTTTCTCCGCCTCAGCACGTATCTTAGCAGCTTCTTCTTGCCCTTCTGCACGATACTTTGTGGCTATCCTCTCCCTTTCAGCCCACATCCTTGCATAGACACTGGGTAAGTTATCTTTTGGGAACATTAAGCGTTTTATCCTAGTATCTAATATCTTTATACCGTAATGTTTCATTGCCTTGTCATCACAACGTTTGGTGATCTCAGTTACAATTTCATCTAATTTCATCTCCTCCTTATTGCATGATACTAAATGGGCAAAAGGATTGTTACCCAATGCTGCACCTAATTCGGCTCTCACAAGGTCTTCCAGGCGCAATTCGGCCCCCCTTCGGTCGCGTACTGTTTGGAAAAATTTTAAAGGGTCGTGTATCTTCCAACACACATATACATCGACGACTATGTTCTGTTTGTCTTTGGTGAGGAACTCGGAAGGGGTTGGATCGTATATCGCCATCCTCTTGTCGAACAGCACAACGGTTTGAATGGGTGATGGCAATTTTATCTTGAGCCCCGGCTCTTTTAGTATCTTAACTGGTTTACCAAAGTGCAGGATGATGCCTACTTGGGTTTCGTCCAAGGTGAAAACCGCAGTTCCTACTAAATAGCCGAAGACAGCTACAGACAGAAAAACCCAAAAAATCTTCCTGTATAGTTTCATTCTACCCTACCTTTTAATATGGACTCTAAGGCGCCCCCTATATAAGATCTCAAATCGAGTATACCACCTGGAGCCCCTGGGGTGAAGATGAATTTATTTACTTTAGGCAGTGTCCTCTCCATCGTCTCAAGGTAATACCGTGTGGTGGTAACTGAAGGCGCCTCTTTATACCTTGTCAATAAGTTTCGAAACCGCTTAGCTTCACCATGTGCACGATTTATTGATGCTATTTTGTATGCCTCTGCTTCCCTTATAATACGTTCAGCGTCTGCCCTTGCACGCGATATAACCTTATTGTAGTAGGATTCGGCTTCGTTAATGTAGCGTTCTTTATCCTCACAAGCTGCAGCAACAGCCCTAAAAGCTGGTACCACCTCTATTGGTGGATGTAGCTCTTGGATCCCTACATTCACCACCTCTATCCCCATATCGTATTTATCCAATAAGTCTTGTAATGCTGACTTAATCTTCACCTCTAGAGGAGCCCTATCTTTAGACAAAAGAATGTCCACTTTCTCCTCTGCTACTATTCTCCTTATTACACTTTCAGTAGCTGCTCGCAATAGAGTAGTGGGTGAGTCAGTTTTGAACAGGTACTTCACCATGTCTTTAATTCTATATTGAACCACCGTGCTCATGTCAACCACGTTATGATCGCCGGTCAACATTAAAGACTCTTCATAACGTTTTTCATATCTTCCTATAATGTGACGGATTTCCCACACATATGCTTCTGGTTCCTTTACTATCTGCTTCCGGGTTCTAAATCCTACTTCTACCCTCCGTATAGAGGCGGTGGATATCTTTTTTATTTTCTCAAACGGGTAGGGTAAGTGATAGTAGATACCCGATGCGGTTTTGTAAGCTGTTATTTTGCCAAACCGGCGAATGATAGCCTGTTCACCTGGCTTAACAATATACAATCCTGTAAGTAAATATCCAAGAAGAATGCAAGTTATACCGATTCTTAGGATCAGCCATTTCTTTGACACGATCCTTTCTCCAAAACTCCTTAATTTACACAATGCAGGGATTCTTCCATACTCAGGTAGAATGAATTTAACAGCCTTTCCACTCACCAATGCCTTAATTCCACCATATAATATTTCGATCCCGGTGAATGCTATGAAGATGGCCACAATCATTGCAGCAAACCGATCGATTTGAACTCCTATGAGGTAACCTATCAATGCTACAAGCACCACTATTGATGAGTACATATCAGCACGTGAATGTTGCCCATCTGCTATAAGACTGGGGGAGTTTGTTGCTTCACCTACATATATCTTATATCGAGCAAGGAAATACGATACCGTAATGCTTAGGAATGTTCCAATGATCGCAATCGGTAAAAACTTAATTTCAATCTGTTGCCCCTTTATTGCTGTCACAAACACAGTGTAGGCAGCGTATAATATGAAGAGTGATATCGTCACAGATACAATATTCTCAATCCTTACTCTTACGGTTCCCTTCTTGGGAATTTTAACACCCAAGTAGACCAATAGGGAAACAAATATATCGGAACCGGAATGATATGCGTCGGCTAAGATTGCTAAACTACCAGATAAAATTGCTAATAATACCTTGAATAATGCAAGAAAAACATTTATCCCTACTGATATTAACGCAGCTCCACTTTTTCTACTTGCTTCTAACTCTTTTTGGCTTTCCTCCATATTGGTTAAAGGAGGAGGTCCCGCAGCCACACGATGTCATCTGTTACTTATAGAGTTTTTCGGCAACCGGAACGAGTGGTAAGCTGACCGGTTTGGTTAGATAGGGACCCTCGAAGAATTCGAGCATCTTCTTGTCACCCTCTGGGGTCTTGGGGCAATCCGAAGGTCTCCACCACTCACCTGGTTTACCAATGAGGTTCATCTTCGCTGTATCGATAATAGCCTTGCTTATAGGTACCCAATGCGCTTTAGCGGTAACTCTCTCAGGTGTGACCTCAAATATAGTGTACTGATTGGGGTAGGATACAGCTGCCGGGCATACGAAATAGTGTACCCCATTTATGGTCTTATAGCGTAATCCAATATGTCTGTGTCCCGAGATGACAATTTGTGCTGTGGGGAAATGTTTTTCAATGATCTTACGCACTTCTTCATCGTTATCTACACAGAATTGTGCAAATTTGCCACCAGGTTCTTCATCCTTCGACCAACGTACGAGGTTGTGATGCAGACATATAATTACGAGATCGCCTGTGCTTGCACCTAATTCTCTATCAAGCCACCTCAGCTCAGTCTCTGGTATCACACCACCCCATCTTCCGGGTACACATGCATCTAAACCTATCACCTTTACACCTGGTGCAACTTCAGCACTCCACCATGGGTTGGGACCATTGTATCCATGCCCCTGGAACGTCCATATGAACGTAGCCCTGGAGACTCCAACGTAACTCTCTTTCCTGGTTTTAGCAGCAGGTGCCCAATCGTGGTTACCCATCACTACGTAGTATGGGACTCTTAGGTTATCTATGTATGTCTTGAAGAGGTCCAGGTTATAAGGTTCACCATCGAGTAGTAGATCCCCAACAATTAACACGAAGTCGAGATCCGGTATGGTATTCAGTTCTTCTACGGTCTTTCTGACGATCTCACAACTGGCTGCCCCCATCTTCATCTCATTCACTCCGTAGAGGTCCATATGCGTATCAGCTATCACTGCGAACTTTATTTTGTCGAAACCAAACGCCGTACTCCATGCAATAACCAATACTATCAAACTTATAATAAATACACCTGATCCTTTAAACTTTCTCATCCTACCTCCTATCGGTTTTTATCCATTGCACCTTTTTCGTCAAAAAACAGAAGGGAGACCTCCCTTCTGTTCATATTGTACCTCCTTAGCTTGATACTATCATTTTGAATTCGTCCTTTATCCCCTCAACAGCCATTCCCAAATGTGGATCGGCAAGGACTGCAAATTTTACTCGT
>CBFDTI010000078.1:0-5713 GCA_965612795.1 uncultured bacterium
AGCGGTTTCAAGGTGTATCAGAATACTGGTACGGGTGTTATGCAGATGGTGAGTTTTATAAGAAATTTTTGACACGTAAGAATATAGCAAGCAGAAATATCGGAGATATAAAGGTTGATAAGTTTAACAATCTCTTCATTGTACAAAACCAAGTATTTGTCTCTCCTGATGAGATAGATAGTTTATGGCTGTTTTACTATGACGGGGTAACTTGGAATAGAGAGCTAGTCAAAGCGGAAGATACTGCCGCAAATTGTATGATACTTTCGCTTCCTCGTATGGTACTATATGATAGTGTGATTCATATCACAGTTGGGGAGTGCGGTGTTGATTATTATTATACAAGATATATAAAAGGCATTATAACAAGTTACGGAATATCAGAAGAAAGAGAAAAGTTGCAACATTTAAAGATCTACCCGACACTAATGTTGGATAAACTTGACGCTTTTCTACCATACAGGTTGAGTAAAGTAGAGGTTGCAATCCTTAATTTGTGTGGACAACGTATTTTGCAAAGAACTTTTATGGAAGGGTTGGACTCATTTTCCATTGTATATTCAGCAAATGGTACTTTTATACCTACGGGATGTTACTTTTTAATGCTGAAGACAGACAGGGGCGATATTTTTTGTAATAAGTTTATTATTTTAAAGCCTGGGAAGTATGAGATTGTGAAATAATAGGAGGGGGATGGAAAAGATAGAGAAGGGCAAGTTAAGGATTCTTGCGGTTATAATCCTGATTTTAAGCATATTTTGGGGATGTTCAGAGAAGAGAAAGCCACCCCCTTTTGGCTGGCCTGCAGTATTTTACGATATCATGGATATATTTCCAGATTGGGGGCTTGATACACTTATTGTATACTCACACCATGGGGGTTTTATTGATACTGATACTATTCGCCTCTTTGCCGCCGCTGATACTTCTTTCATCTATCCGACTCTGTTTGTGATTAAACCCGACGGTAGTGGTAAACGTCGCATATTCGATGGTATAGGTGATCACCCTGATATATCACCTGACGGTAAAAAGATTGTATTTGCATTGGAATACGGTGATGTTGCGATCATGAACATAGATAGTAGCGATCTCAAAATATTAGTACCATATGATTGTATGCATCCAAAATGGTCACCTGATGGTAAAAAGATACTTTTCATGAAAAAAGATAAAACCATATGGATGATAAACGCCGATAGCAGTGACGAGAGGTATATCACAGAAGGTAGGTACCCGAGCTGGTCACCCAGCGGTGACAGGATTGTTTGCGTTAAAGATGATAAGCTTGTCATCATAGATACAATGGGTAATGTATGTAAAGTTTTGCTCAAAAAACCTGTCGCATACCCGGCATGGTCACCTAATGGTGACGAAATTGCTTTCAGTATACGGCCCTATATCTATATCATCGATACAACAGGCCATAATTTACGTAAATTGACAACAGGATGGATGCCAGCATGGTCACCTGATGGCGAGAAAATAGTTTTCAGTGATGTTACAAAGGAAATCGTTCAAGGGTGGACCCTTGTTTATTCTGAGTGTCCGCTTTTCATAATAAATGCGGATGGTACAGGAAGGAGGCAGTTAATAGAATACCATCTAGTCTTTCCTTAGGAAAAGGAAGGAGAATGAATTTCCAAACGATGAGTATTTCGGTGAACCTTATTGGTATCAATGGGGGTTATATAACTGGGGTCAGTATGGTTATGAGCCCGACGTTGATGTAAATGCGACAGAAGCTTGGGATCTCACAACAGGTCATTGGTACTCCATGGCTGGGGAAGCAACTACGGTGTACCTATAGTGGCACTAAAAGTTAGAAGTTCGGGGTATCTTTACGCACATTATATTGCACAAGCGCTTTAGTGGATAGAGATATGCACCTATTTATGGGCTCTACATAAGGTTGACACGACAAATTGCTATTTTACAAATTACTATTTTAAAAGAAAATTTTTGGGGTAAAATAAGGAGGTAAAATGAGGGTTTATCTCTTAAGTATGGTATTATTGATGGGCAGTTTCCTATTGGAGGGGAGGGTGATACGTGTACCATCAGAGTATCCCACTATACAAGAGGGTATCGATGCTGCCAACCCCGGTGATACGGTGCTGGTTGCACCAGGAGTATACAATGAGCCAAACATTACAATGGGAAATGGTGTGTACCTTTTGAGTGAGGAAGGCCCCGAAACCACAATTATAGATTGTGGAGGAGGCGAAGGGATTGAAATTACAGGCTGTGATAGCCTCACTGTGGTTGATGGGTTTACAATAAGGAATGGTGTTAGACCAAAGGGTGGAGGGATCTGCATATGGGGGTCTAAAGCTTTGATTCAGAATAATATTATTGAGCATAATAGGGGTGAATGGGATCCGTTTAGTTATGGCGGCGGTATAGCTGCTTATTGGCATTCAAAAGTTACAATAAGGAGGAACATTATACGATATAATTATAGTTATGCACCTTTAGGCGGTGGTTCAGGTGGTGGCATAGCGATCAACAGTTGTGATACAGCCATAATAGAGGAGAATAGGGTAGTGGATAATGTTGTTGAAGGTGAATGGGAACCAGGAGGGCCTGGTCAGGGTGGCGGTATACACATAGCAGGTACACCTGCCATAATTAACAGCAACATCATCCAAAATAATTACGCAGTTATTGCCGGTCCGGGTAGTAATGAGGGTGGTGGTATCTATATTTCTTGTGGAAGCAATAAGCGAGTCGTAATCATCAACAACCTCATAACAGGTAACGTGGTACAAATTTGGTGGCGTGGAGGGTGTGGTGCTGGTATCTATTGTAGAGCACCTGCAGTGATAGTTAACAACACTATTGCACATAATTATATCAGCGGTCTTTTAGTCGATACACTATTTGGCTATGGAGGTGGCATCTACTGTGAAAACACCAGCGATACGATGATCATCTGTAACAATATAATTGCTTTCAACCTCGCAGATACAGGTGGTGGCATATTCTGTAGCGATAGCGCGAGGATTGTAATAACTTATAACGATTTCTTCATGAACTCGAACGATAATATCTACAACCCGCCACCAGGTGTGGGTGAAGGATACCCATATGACAGTTTCTACAATATGAACTACGATCCATGGTTCGCGTCAGGACCTGAAGGTAACTATTACCTAATGCGGAGACCATATCAGAGTCTTTGTGTGGATGCTGGTAGCTTCGAAGCCTGTGGTGGGTTTGAACAGAGGACGACCAGCCCCGACGGTACACCGGATGCTGGACGTGTGGACTTGGGCTACCATTATGGTACTGCACACATAGATGTTGAGACTATACTTGATGTAATACTTGGGGTAAAAGAGCACCCATATGCGGCACCCCATATAACCCTAAGATGCTACCCCAATCCATTCAACTCGAAGCTCACCATAAACTATAGCTTGCCAGCACCGGAGAATGCTACCCTTTGTATCTATGATGTGGCAGGACGGTTGGTTAAGCACATAGAGTTTCAGTTTAAGCAAACCGGTGTAGCTATCTGGGATAGTAACACTATGCCTGATGGGACGTACTTTGTGCAATTAAAAACTCCGGAGTATGAGGTTACCAAGAAGGTGATATTAGTGAAGTAGGGGGTATCATGAGGGGATGGGTTATTAAAAAGCTTATAGTTATGATAGTGCTGATTGGTATCACAGAGATATGGGCAGCAGATGCAAGTTTGATCGAAGAACAGGTATACGAAGTTTATGTGGATGATGTAGTGCGGACTCATCACTCACCTGGTATATCTCTACGATGTTGATAAAGATAGGATAAGGTGGTGATATTGCGATAACTTAGCAAAGCTATAAATTGTGACACTGTTGACATATAAGGGTTATCTATATTTTGTAACTATGCAGTTTAATCACTATCTGCCCACGAAGGTGATATTTGGCACAGGTAAGCTTAATGAGTTATCGGAACATCTACCCACAAGTATAAAGCGTGCACTCATCATCACAGGTAAACGGTCATCAAGGGAGAATGGCTCACTGCAGGCGTTACAGGATGTGTTCAAAAAGCTGCGTATCACCTACGAAGTGTTCGACAGGGTGGAACCCAACCCCAGCACCAACACAGTGAATGAAGCTGGTCAACTTGCACGTAACGAGTCACCTGATATCATCATCGGGCTTGGTGGCGGCAGTGCCATGGATGCTGCCAAATGTGTAGCTGTGTTGGCAACCAACCCCGGCAATATAGAGGATTACATAGGTAAGGAGGCTACAAACCCACCTTTACCTATTGTCGCTATACCGACGACGGCTGGCACCGGTAGTGAGGTCACCCAATACGCTGTGCTGACGGATACCAAGCTCAACCGCAAGCGTGCATACGCAAGTACGAAGATATTTCCGATCTTGGCGGTGTTGGACCCACAGTTTACAGTTACCATGCCAGCCCATGTAACCATAGACACTGGTATGGATGCGCTCACACATGCGATAGAGGGTTATCTATCGACACGTGCGACACCGTTCTCTGATATACTGGCGATCGAAGCGATAAAACTGATAAAGACGTATCTACCCAAGGCAGCAACGAATGGGGGAGACCTCACCGCAAGATCACACATGCTGTATGCGTCCATGCTTGCGGGTATGGTGATATCGCAAACCCGTACGATAATGTTACATGCGATTGGGTATCCACTCACCACCCTGTATGGTATACCACATGGTAGGGCGAACGCCATAATGTTACCGTATGTGTTGGACTTCCTGATGGATGTACGTGCGGATAGGATCGAAGAGATTATCAAGCTATTTGGTGGCAAAGATCTAACCGCTATCGAACAGTTTGTACATAGCTTGGGTATATCAACAAAGCTATCCGATCATGGTATCACCGAACCCGACATATCGCGGTTTGTTGACGATGTTAAGAACCGCACACGTAACTTAAGTGTGACACCGAAACAGGTGACTCCCGACGATATATTAACCCTATACCATAGAGCACTTTAACGTTTAGTGTGATCTATGTAGTTTGGATCGCAACCTCTTACGTAGGAATTTCACCCCCATCGTGAACAGGTGTGACGATACCCCTGTCCTATGGGTGACCAACTTAGCTGACCGTAGGTTTCGCAAAAACTCATCCCTATTGTTGAATGCCATCATCTCCACATATGTACGACCTAACTCAAACTCCGCATGTGCATCACTACCTGCAGTCACCGGTAAGTTATGTAGCTTCGCAAACCCCATCGCACGTCGGTTGTCGAGTGGCAATATAACACGTGAGTTGAACCCCTCGATCATATCTACTTTATCGATGATCCTGGCTAATACCCTGGCATCTAACCTTGACTTACGGAACCTATCAAACGGATGTGGTACACATACGAGGCCACCCTGTTGCTTTATCCTGTCTATGGTTTCGTCAACCGATAGGCCTTTGGGTATTGGGGTTTCGAGAAAGTAACCGATGAGCTCACCACTATCTGTGAGTATCTCCTCACCTATGATCAGTACAAACCCCTCAGGGATGAGTTCTTTCAACCTCAACGCACCCTCTATGGTGTTATGATCCGTCACCGCTATCCCAGTAAGCCCCTTGCTTATGCAAATATCGACCAGCTTATCGATCGGGATACGGCCATCAAACGAATACTCCGTATGTACGTGTAGATCGAGCTTCACCACGCTATCCGTCGACAGAATGTACCTCCCAAAGCATGGTA
>CBFDTI010000079.1:0-5577 GCA_965612795.1 uncultured bacterium
CATCGCCCCGGTAACGAAATCTCTTACTATCCCGGTCTTGTTAACCTACTCCTTGCGGACGTGGTGATAGTCAATAAGATCGATTCCGCTAAATGGTCAGATATCCAAACAGTACTCAGAAACATTAAAAAATACAACCCCCGTGCTACAGTCATAGAGGCTGCCTCCCCGATATTCGTCGAGCACCCCGATCGTATAAAGGATAAAGCCGTGTTGGTAGTAGAAGATGGGCCCACCCTCACACATGGTGAAATGCCCTATGGAGCTGGTGTCATAGCTGCACAGAAGTATGGTGCCAAACAGATAATCGATCCACGTCCATACGCAAAGGGTAGTATTAAAGAAACATTCGCTAAATACACACATATTGGATCATTACTACCAGCTATGGGTTATAGCGAGACACAGATAAAAGATCTTGCTGCCACTATAAACAGCATCCCTTACGAAACATTAATAATAGCCACCCCCATAGACTTGCGACGGTTAATCTCCATCGATAAACCCAGCTGTCGTGTGAAGTACGAACTCGAAGAGATAGGCTATCCGAAGCTTGACGACGTATTACGTCCATTTTATGCTCAATCTGGGTAGAGCTGTAGAAATACAGAATCGTCTACGCACTAGGGTAATCATACAGCCACCCGATGTACCTATAAACCTGATCGGTGCATGTGACGTAAGCTTCAAGTCCCGGTGCGGGGTAGCTGTTTGTGCCACATTCAATCTACCCGATCTTACGCTGGTTGAAACTTCGCATCACATCATGCCAACATACATACCGTATGTGCCGAGGTTATTCAGTTTTCGCGAGTTACCCTTCATCATACGTGCATTACTGAAGTTACAAAAGATGCCCGACCTTCTGTTGGTAGATGGCCACGGTATCGCACACCCTAGAAGGTTTGGGCTCGCTTCACATGTAGGTGTTGTGCTGAATATATCCACTATAGGGTGTGCCAAGTCCTGTCTTATAGGTGAGTACAAACCACCCAACCTCACCCGTGGTGCTTATAGCTGGCTATACGATAATGGTGAAAAGGTTGGCCTCGTCATACGTACAGCTACTAATGTTAACTCCATATTTGTATCACCTGGCCATAAAATTGACTTCACCACCGCATATAAGTTTATCTTACGTACAACCAAATACCGTATACCGGAACCTCTCCGCTATGTGGATATAGCCAGCAAAAATATAGCTACAAAATCAATTTGATCTATGTCCTATTTTGGGTTCCTCACCCTTGACCAATCGCTTGATGTTCGGTATATGCCTACATATCACAAACACTGCACCAAATACTGCCAATACTAGGACCGACGTAAGTTCACGCTGCATCAGAAACAGAACAATCGGCATACTCACAGCAGCTATCATCGATGCCACTGATACTATACGTACAGCGGCTAACACAACCACCCATACACCAAACGCAATACTTGCAGCTATCGGAGCTAACGGTATAAACACACCTAACCCAGTCGCCACCCCTCTACCACCACGTAACTTCAGGTATATAGGGAAAGCATGTCCCACTATCGCACCTGCACCTGCACAACATGCTATTATAGGTTCGTTCGTCCATCGTAACATCAACCACACCGGTAACCCACCCTTTATTACATCTAACACAAAAGCCATCAGCCCCCACCTGAAACCTGCTACCCGCATGACGTTTGTCGCACCTATATTACCGCTACCATATTTGCGTACATCGACCCTTTTGATAGCATACACGAGTATAAACCCAAACGGTATACCACCTATGAAATAACCCAGCAAAAACGGTGCTACCACAAATTTTAAGGCTTCCATTTACCTCCTTTTTCATAGATCATGACCTCTAACTTCTTATAGCCATGTTTGACAGGTTTGGCAACTTTAAATCTATACTCATCCTGTACTTCCGTATCTATATATGAATTGCCATCCTTTATAACCACTCGATAGGGGAAACCATGTGATTGCCATGTAAGGGTGACAACCGAATCCCCTGTATTCACATTGACATAGAGTGGATACACTACTGGGACGGTTTCAACATTTACTATCGCATATTTATCAGACGCAAACCCCACATCCAGTATCGGTACAAACATATACACATAATCGATGGATGTATCAGGTTCGGGTGGCTTAGGATACGACTCACCATCCACCACTATGTATAACGCACTATCTACAATATCACCAACCCTCGCATAGAACTGTAATGATGGGCCAATTTCAAACCCACCCCTCTCGGTAGCTCGTTTAGGATACATCCTTAGTAATGGAAACCCATACGCATAATACCCCGCAGCATACGCCTTTACCCAATACGCGACATATGGCCGCATGATAGTCCTAATATGATAAGCTCCATTGGAAAATTCCCACAAGATAGGTTCGATCCATCCCATATCCTTAGCTTCCTCCAGTGTAACATAGCGTAGCGGTTGCCCCCATACACGCCAGATAACTTCCACGGTTTGCCAATCCACTGGCCACTCGTATGGGTTACCGATGAGGTTCCACCCATTGACCAGATTAAACGTATACGGTGCATCTGTTACAGTATGCCCCTTTATAACGACATCCACAGTATCCTTGATGAGATACCCACGTCCTGGTTCTACCCTATCGGTTGGCTTGAACTCATCCGCCTCCCATTTGTATAACTTTAGGTTGTACGTATCGAGTTGCGCAGGCTCCGGATAGATTGGTAATGATATCAACCTATATCCCTGCGAAGTTATTTCCACTTTATACGGCATTCGGATAAGCAGTGACGGTAATCTCTCGGCTATCTTAACATGTTCTGTCCAACTCGTCTCCGCCCCACATATCGCATATACTTTGTAATCACCCATAGGTAGATTATATTCGAAATACCCATCACTATCGGTAGTTACCGTAGCTGCTGGTTGGTTGGTTGTTACATCTATGAAATAGACAGTTGCCTGTACCCCATTATCCCAACCACCTTTCACCACCCTACCTCTACCCCAGGGCCTCTCCAGTGTGACAAATGGATCACCAAACATACCTAACCCCCATATCAACGTCGGTATAGTTATATCTGTCCACCTATGGTGTAAAGCTTTAGGGTTGACCACCTCTACCTTATAAGCCCAGTAAGATTGACCAAACGTATATCCTTTGGACATACCCCTGTACATGAGCTCATGTTCATCAGTACCTACGCTCCTCGTTGCTGCAAGTACGGCCACCGTCATAGGGTTACCAAACAGATACGCCGCTGGTAGATAATACTCATTACCAGTTTCCGTAAAATCACCCGCATGACATCCCCATATAAACAGTATCAGCGGTCCATAAGGTACTTCGGCTATCTTCCATGTGTAAACTTCACGATACGGCCCTTTATCGTACTGATGGAACAATGCACACGCATGTGTCCATATTTCCACAATATCCCATCCTTTACGTAACATATCAAGATAATGCGCACCATAACCCAACCAGAACCTATTACCATAGGACTCGACTCCTTCCGTTCCATAGAGGGATGTAAGGACTTTACCCACTATAGGGGCGGCACCCCCAAAATCGTTATGACAGTGTACTAACCCCCTATACGGAGTTATCAACTTACCTGTACGTAGTTTGTGTACCTTTTCGAAGAAATACTTGAGGTCATCCACCCCTTTCGGTGAACGAATCCAGCTCACCCATATTTGAGGGTAACCATCTTCCCCCCACGTATATTTATCGAGATACCCGTCACCACTTGTATCATAGAATTCACCCTCTAGGTTCTCGTAATACAGTGAAATCGGATATTTATCACCCCACGGTGCTGCCCACATTGGTACAGGTAGATCGCCAACAAGTATCGCACCGGTTATTGAATCACTTCGGTATAAGCTTTTTAGATACTCACGTAACTCCTCAGGCGTGTACCAACTCTCTGCGTGTATGGTTATATCTATCGGTAGCTTTGCTTCAACATCTTCTTCGTATTGTTCAATGTATGGTTTCAACTCCGGATATATATCATAGGGAACTATCAATGCCACTCGCTCCATAAGCGTATCACCAGGGGTACCAAACCGCGTCACCAACATACTATCAAAGTATAGGTACGGAGTAGGCATGTAACTTTCTGTAAACGGTTCGTTCTTTATCGGATAGGGTTGCACTTCTATCTCCAGTTTATGTTTGGGGAAGGATATCTGGTGTTTATGCTTGATGTACAGTTTCAACTGATATTTACCCGGTACGTCCGGTGTCCGTAACACCAAAACTGTATCCAACCTATCGCCAGCCGCTACGTTGGTGAGCGACCATCTAACCTCATATAGTTTACCATTACGTTCGTACCATTCACCAATAATGGCTACGTCGGAGTGCCAACTCTTATTGCCATAGTTCACTACCTTCACCTTCAAACTATCATTCATACCCAACCGCATCAATTTGGGATAATACACTATATCAAGCCACCCTTCATAATCCTTTGTGCTAGGTGTAAACTTATACACGTACCCATCGTCCGCCGATACGTATATGGCAGTACCGTCGGTTATCACCCTACCATTGACTGGCTTACCTATGTCATAAGCCCAGATTGAATCACCCCCCTCCGCATCCACTATGTATAGCTTGCCATCCATCGACCCAAAACATACCACATCATTGCATAGCGATGGATGTGACTTAACGAGTTCACCCGTCTTGTACCGCCAAACTATATTCCCATTTTCTGCCTTAATTGCATATAAGCTGCTATCAGCTACCACATACACCAGATCCTCGGTCACCACCGGTGGTGCATTTATCAACGCACCCAAGTCTCTCATCCATACAAGATTACCCTCAAGCTTCAGCACATACAATTTGTCGGCCCCAATGAATATTTTACCTTTGTAGATTACGGGCGAATTATCTACCTTGTACCCTATATCGTATTCCCATAGGAGGTCACCTCTATAGCTATAAGCGTAAAGTATACCGTCGGTTGCACCTACAACTATTATCGTGTCATAAACTGCCGGTGTGGTATAGACCAATCCACGTGTTTTACGGCGCCACAATAGCTTACCGTCACGGTTGAGCACAAATATACCAAGCTGATCCGCCACCAGTATATTGCCGTCAGGTAGCAGCTGTGGTATTGCACTTAATTCCCATCCCGTTTTATATATCCAGGCCACAGTATCATTACGGAATGCGTAGACATTACCGTCAAATGCTGTGGCAATGAACTGATCTCCAAGAAACAATGTCCCGTTAAACCCCTCATACCACCTATCACCGAGCTTAAATTGCCACAGTATCTCACCAGCCTTTGCGTCAACCCGTGTCAGGTTATGTCCATAGATGTATAGGTAGGGCTTATTATACTGGATAGCGAATGACCATGCATCCTTCTCCGGTTTTACTTTCCAAACAGGATGCCATGCCATCATCAGTACCAAGAAAATACACATCCTCCCTCCTACCCATTGATGACTAAATCTCGGCAGCAGGCGGTTGACCCCTTATATTAGCTGCGGCATTAATCAAACGTTTCACATACTTTATTGTGGTACGCTTTACACCCACTTCCTTTGCGATAGCATCATCGT
>CBFDTI010000080.1:0-5186 GCA_965612795.1 uncultured bacterium
TCATGATCCCCCCCTATTTTCGATAGGTAGAACGAGATCTTTAGCGTTTCACCAGCTGCTACGGTTACCTTTTTGATGCCACGTACGTAATCGGGACTGCTCACCAATATGGTGTGGCTACCGGGTTCAAGCGCAAGGGTAAATTCTCCTCCTACAGATATTAACTCCATATTGTCAATTTTCACAGTAGCGGATAGTGGTTGTTGTGTTTCCATATCAAATACTTTGATTGTAAGGTATGCACTTACTTTTCTATTCAAGCTAAAGGTAAATCTGAGCTTTTCAGCTTCACCAATAGAGACAGGATATCTCAGAGGCACATAATTGGTTTTACGAACCTCAATCTCGTAATCACCAGCTTCTAAATTATCGAAAGCGAAGTATCCCTCGGTATCCGCATTCATGCTACGAATGACTAGGTTTCCCCTAAATAACGTTACGGCAGCACTGGGGAGCGGTTCATTAGTGGCTGCATCGATTATTCTGCCTGCAATGATGCTTTTCTCAATTTCAACAGGTGCAGGTTTCCTTTCACGGAAATTGGTTATGCTAAGATTTATACACCAAGGAGGTGCTACGCCCCAACCTGCGGTGAGGTTAAGATCGGCTACCCGTTCATCCGTAAGGGGAAACTTTACACTGTATACATCTATAGAGGGATGTAATGAAAGTCTGAGGTCCACAGAAAGCGAAATTTCATAGTTATTTATGGGAAATACGATACCAGTGCTCAGGAAATAACCTTGGTATATACAGGGTTCCCAGTATGTAAACCCCACATTGCCACGACTACCGTATAAGGAGAGCTCCGTAAATAAGCGGGCATTGGTGAAGTATTTTATAATCCCTGTAAATGCTGCCATCTGTAATGAAGGTAACACTCCTTTGTTTAGTGTCCTTGTGTAGAGTAACCCTTGTAAGTTGATGTGCCAGATGTAATTCTGGGCCACATATTGTGAAAATAACATCCTCAACCCTACATTTATACCGCCAGCGCTAAAGTAACGGAAGACACCTCCTTCGTTCCATATTTCAGCAAGTTGGTGATCCACCTGCGGTGATGTCCTACGTGCACCAGTTGGTAACTGTAGGATGGGTGCTATTGATATCCCCCTGTGCGGGGTTCCATATACGGATAGGATGCTTATGATAGAAAGATCTCCCAGCCCTACACTCATCCTGTAATGAGAATCCGGCAACCTCACAGCATCTATGTATAGGGGTAGCTGTGCCAGTACGCGCACTTTGGGAGCTTTCTGGATACTGCAGTAGAGAAGGAGATCGCTACCCATGAAGAGCAGATTATCGTCCACCAGGTACTCACCATGAACTGTAGTGATATCGGTGAGATAGTAACGTAAACGTTCGCCAAAAAATCGATAGGAAGTGCCCACCCAGAATGTTTGTGGGTAATCCGTGAAAGCTGAAAATGTGCGGTAACATCCACACGGATCCATTATCAATCCAATCGCACAATAAAGAATAAAACAACTCATGAGTATATAATAGTGTAACTAAATGATCGTCAAGGAATTAATCCAGTTGATTTGACACAAAACCGTGTAAATTAAGATAAGATGGTAGACAAAATAAAAGGTACCATAGAAAAATATCGTATGATAAATCGTGGAGATAAAGTTCTACTTGCGGTGTCAGGTGGACCAGATTCCGTCTGTATGGCACATATAATGTGTAAAATCGCACCTGAATATGGGCTAAATCTACATTTTGTCTATTTCGATCACGGTACTAGAGAAGTGACACATAAAGAGATGGAATTTGTGAAAAATATGGCAAAAGAGCGAGGTTGCCCTTTCACATCCGGGAAGGCCGATGTACTAGGTTATGCGAAGCTTGAAGGTATATCGATTGAAGAAGCTGCCCGTAGATTAAGATATAGGTTTCTTGAGGAAGTAGCTGATAACGAAGGTTGTGATAAGATAGCACTGGGTCATACAGCTTCGGATCAGGTTGAAACTTTAGTGTTCAGACTCGCAAGAGGTACTGGATTGCGTGGGCTTACACTTATACCACCAAAACGCGACAGATATATAAGGCCACTGATTGAGACAACTCGTGAGCAAGTACTGGAGTATCTCAGGCAAGAAAACATACCGTACATGTTAGACCACTCCAACTATTCGCTTGAATATACACGTAATTTCATAAGACATCGCATAGTGCCATTGTTGCGTGAAATTAACCCACGGATAGAGACTAGTGTCCTACGGTTACGTGAGATTGTAGAAAGAGAGGTAGCAGAGCGCATACGTGTGGTTAAGGAGCTGTGGACACAACTCATAGAGGAGGACAAGCATGGATTATTCCTAAAGGTGGAACCGTTTTCTGAGTTACATGACGCGATTAAATGTTGGGTTATAGAAGAGGCGATAATAAAGGTTAAGGGAGGGTTGGGTAAAATCGAGAAGATACACATAGAGCAAACATTGAAATTTATAAACAGCGGAAGGACCGGCAATAGGATTGAGCTCCCCAGCCTCTATATTATTAACTATTATAATAAGGTATTAATAGCACCGAAGTTGCCGGAGGAGACCATACCATCGCCTGTGGAATTACCAGTAGAAGGTGAAGCCACCTGGGGTAATTATAAATTCGTTACACGTGTTGTATCCAAAGGGGAAGAGCTGATGTTCTCTCCATATATCGCATACTTCGATATGTCGAAAATCGACCCGCCCCTCACGATACGTGCACGACAGCCGGGCGATCGCATGCGTATATTTGGCAAGGGGTATTTAAAGAAATTGCAAGATATATTTGTTGACCTGAAGGTGCCACGTTATGTACGCGATCTTGTGCCATTAGTTTGCGACAAAAACCACATATTGTGGGTGGTGGGCTACAAAAGATCCGTGCATGCTACTATCACACCAACCACTCAGGAGGTGCTCAAAATTAAAGTTACTCAAAAATGAAATATATTGATGAAAACTGATGGTTCACGACGTTGGGCGAACTTACCTGTTAAAGGGTTGACAAATTTTCTACCTAATTATCTTACGTGAAAGTGTTCAAAAAGGAGGGAAGATGAAACAAAAGGTGGCAGGAGTAGTGTGTGCCTTATTACTATTATTTCCTCTATTTCTTCATGCGGGTATAACAGGTAAGATCGTTGGGTATGTACGAGATGCCGAGACTGGTACACCATTGGCGGGTGCAAACGTTCTTGTGCTTGGTACACCCTTTGGTGCATCTACTGATGAGAAAGGATACTTTGTTATAATCAATATACCACCAGGCAAGTATGATGTAAAAGCATCCTACATGGGGTATGATGCTGCAATTATACGTGGTGTCGAAGTACACGCTGATCTTACCACCGAGGTGAATTTCGCTCTACGTAAAACAGTGGTTAAGGCCATAGAGGTGGAAGTAGTTGCACGACGTCCTATGGTGCAGCGTGATGTTACATCAAGCGTCAGGTACACATCCTCCGAGGAGATACGTGCGTTACCAGTACGCAGTGTTGGCGATATAATCAATATTACCGCAGGTGTAGTAGCTGGCCATATACGAGGTGGCCGTGGTGGCGAGCAAGCATATATGGTGGACGGTATCGACGTACGTGACCCATATGGTGGCGGTATGGCAGCTCATATACCGGTGCTTGCAATACAGGAGAACATAGTTACAACCGGTGGTATAAGTGCCGAATACGGTAACGTACAGTCAGGTGTTGTCAACGTAGTCATCCGTGAAGGTGGTTCAAAACTTACTGGTAACCTCAGGTATCGTACATCACACTATCCCGAAGCACTTCATACACCGTTGTTAGATTATGCATATGCAGAGAGGATGCACAGAAAAGGATATGTGCCTGAGCGCTTACATATGATAGAAACTGCTCTTGGTGGGCCCATTGGTGATAAGTTAAGGTATTTTGTATCCGGTGAGTACTACGAGAGCAAAGGAAGATTACCCAATCAAGACAACTACAGACGTACATATCTGGGTAAACTTACTTACACACCAAGGAAAGGGTTAACATTTAAGTTAAGTGGCTACTATATGAATCAGCACTGGCGTTATTATTCACATCTATGGAGGTTTGCACTTGATGGATTGCCTGAGCGACGTCAAATAACCAAACAGATAACGTTTCAACAGATCTATGCACCTACGGAGAAGACAGTGTGGGAGTTCAAAGCATCTTATTTCTGCAGAGATTACGAGTCAGATATCATACCGGATGGTGTGCGCGGTAAAACTGATGGCGAGTTCATTGACCCGGAGGACTGGGTAGATCTCGTTGGTCCAGGTCCGTTCACGAGACAGTTCACTGATATGGATACAATTGTTGTGATCGGTCCCAACACGATTGTTGTTGGTACCGATACGTTCACAAATGTGCGGATAAGCGATTTTACGGAGCCAGGTGATACGTTTACAGATGTAGGTGATTTCTACAAACCAGGTTCAGTGTATCGGTTACGTTATGATTATACAACGAGGGAAGTTACTACGTTGAAAGGTTCCTATATGTCACAGGTGACCAAGCATCACCTCATAAAGGCAGGTTTCGAGTTCAAGTACTACGAGATTATGCTGTATCACATTGATATAGCGACACTGGATAACAGGTACGATGAGTGGCATTCAGAGTATCCGCATGCTGGTGCGATATATATAAATGACAAAATGGAGTACCCTGGTATGATTCTCAATGTTGGGTTCCGTATCGATTACTTTAACCCCAACTTCGACAAGTATCCAGCAGATCCAACCGATCCCGTTACTGACATTGTGCATGGTGGTGAGGTAAAAAACCCCGTACGTGTTAAGCCTAAATTCAACTTCAGCCCCCGTATAGGGGTGTCACATCCGATAACCGAACGTGACGTGTTACACTTTGCGTATGGACATTATATTCAGATACCACCGTTGTTCAACCTATACCGTAACTGGAACTATAGGCTTACGGGTGCATTCCCGATAATTGGTAATGCTGATCTACCACCTGAAAAGACCATATCCTACGAAGTAGGTATAACACATGGGTTTACGCCAGATCTATCAATCGATCTTACAGCTTTCTACAAGGATATAGTGGGGTTGACCACCACACGAGCGTATTACTACACACCGGTGGATTGGTATGGTAGGTACGAACAGGGCGATTACGGTAGGGCACAGGGGTTTGAGCTCACGTTCAAGAAACGTCC
>CBFDTI010000081.1:0-5184 GCA_965612795.1 uncultured bacterium
TAAACTTTCCGTAAAGCGTTCTTCGTACCAGAGACTGTTAGAGTCGTCTTCCATGAACCTCCTCTGTTGCAACCGACGACGCACCAACCAGCAGGCCGCGCTTCAGCTCGATAACGTTGATACGGGTAGGTTTCAGGTGGTTACGTAGTACATCGATAGCGGCATCGATGTCAATATCCTCCTCAGCGCAGTAGAAAAGGTCGATAGCAGCGTAACCATACTCGGGCCATGTGTGGATACTGAAGTGCGACTCCTCGATGATAATCACACCCGATACGCCGTAGGGATGGAATTGGTGGTAGAAATCGGTAACTACTTTCGCGTTACTCGCACGTGCAGCTGCATCGAGCGTCTCCTTTATCCGTGTACTATTAGTGAGTACGAACGGATCACACCCCCAAAACTCCAGTAATATGTGGGTGCCCAAAGCTCTCTTCATCTTTGTCACCTCCTTTTTAGCTGAAAATAAAACCGTTGACATCCGACACCTTACCTGTGTCAAATACCCTCCAGTTACACGAATTTATTTAAATAAAAATTATTCGCCAATTGTCAACCTTTTATGCAGGCAGAATGCTCGCTATTTAATGTGAAATTCTACTACGTCACGATCCTCGAGTATATAGTTCTTTTCAACCCTAAGCCCCTTTATGGAGGTGCCGCGCCATAAGCGCGCATATTTGAGCTTATGGGCAAAATCTTTATGTATCTCTTCGGCTGCATCCAATAGTGTGCTACCTTTTGGTAAGATTAATGGATCACTGTACTCTATAGGTTTGCCAGGTGCTTTGGTGTAAACTCTTATAACACCCAGGATATCGAATATCATACGACGTAGTTCTTCCAACCCTTGGAGGGTTTCTGCAGATATGAAGTGGAGCTTAAAACCATGTAGCAGAGATTGCCATCTCTCGAGGGAAGGTGGGTTCACCAAGTCGATTTTGTTGATAACTACCAGTATCTTATCTTGGGGTTTGCGTGCCAGTAGCTGCTGTTTTTCCGTTTCTATACGTGTAGGGTTGGGATCCGTTACATCGTGTATCCACAACAATGCATCGCTATCATGTATGATGCCGAAAAGGCCGGGCATCGGTGATTTGGTGAGTGGCGGTAGATCTACTAACTGTATTTTGATATCTTCAAACTCCATCATACCAACCATCGGCCCTGTAGTGGTAAAAGGATATGGGGCTACTTTAGCGTCAGTGTTGGTGAGCCGTCTCATGATGAGCGATTTGCCGGAATTGGGAGCACCGACCAGTATCACTTGGCCGGCACCCTCCTTTTCAATATAAAAAGCGTACCTGCCTTTACCGGTGCGCTTTTGCTCTTCGATAATACGACGGAATTTGGCAATTTTTGCCCTTAGTGCTGCTTGTAGTTTATCTGTACCTTTGTGTTTTGGCATGATAGCGAGCATCTCCTCAAGTGCTTTGATCTTATCCTCGGGTGTCTTTGCTTCACGGTAACGCTTTTCGGCTGCAAAGTATTGTGGTGGCAAGTTGGCCGGCATCAGAGGTATTGCTTATATCGCTTCTTGTTCGCCAATAAGGCGACAAGCTCTTTTATCTCCTGGTCTTTATCCTTATGGGCTACAAGGACACGGTTGCCACTTTTGACAATGATCAGGTTATCTACCCCTACTGTGGCAATTATGCCATCTTCCGCATAGATAATATTATCAGAGGAGTCGATACCTACCCAATCACCAACCACGACGTTGGTGTCAGTTTTGGGTTTGATATCCTCCAAGCTACGCCATGCACCTATGTCGTTCCAGGTGAAGTGTGCCTTGACGACGGCTACGTTGCGAGCTTTCTCCATTATAGCGTAGTCTATCGATATGCTGGGTAGGCTTGAGTATAAGGTTCGTGCGTCTTTGTGGTGTATGAATTCACACATGGCGGGCCAGAATTCGGGTGCATATTTGTGGAATGCATCGATAATGGTGTCTATTTTCCATACGAACATACCGCTGTTCCAGAGGTATTTGCCAGATTTCAGATATTCCTGTGCTTCCTTTTGGTTGGGCTTCTCTTTGAAATGTGCCACCTCATATACATCAGGGGCAATCTTGGGGCCCAACTCTATGTAACCGAAGCCGGTTGCCGGGTATGTAGGTGGTATACCAAACGTTAGCAACCTATTGTCGGTGGCCATCTTAAAAGCAACATCCAAGTCGCTTAAAAAGGCAGATTCGTCGCATATGTAATGATCGGCGGGAAATACACCCATGGTGGCGTTGGGGTGTTTCTCACGTAGTGATAGGGCTGCAAACGCTATTGCGGGTGCGGTGTTTTTGCCTTCGGGTTCACCAATAAAGTTGGTAGCTGGTAGCGAGGATAAGATCTTCTTTATAGCAGGTAGCAAGTCGATAGGTGCAACCACATAGATGTTGTTTGTAGGTAAAAACAATTGGAGGCGATTGAACGTCTCTTCTATCAATGTGCGTGAACTGAATAGCGGTAGCAACTGTTTGGGGCGTTTGCGTGTGGATAGGGGCCAGAACCTTTCGCCTCTACCGCCAGCTAGTATAAGTGCTATTTTCTCCATACTATTTAATTTAATACGTTAGGTGGTAGATTTGACAAGTGTTGCTATTTATGTGACTTGTTGTATTTTAAATTATAAAATGGAGGTATGATGAGAGTAAGTGCTATTTGGGTAGCTATAGTATCTATGTTCATCGTGCATGAGGTTGGTGCTATAAGTAAAGGGTGCCCGTTCTTCATAGAACCACGAATTTATGGAATTACAGATAACGGTACCACTATAGATGTGGGAGTTAACCTGCTTGTGAAATTATTACCACGTGGTGTGTACCTAAGGGCGAACTTGGGTGGTGTGGAATTTGGTAAAAATACGACAACTTTATATTTCAATAATGCATGGCCATCGATCGAGCTACTTGGCAGAGCGTGGTTCGGTGGCCCTATCGGATTCTATGGATACGGTGGGTTCGGATTATGGACAGTATCGGATGGGGTTTCATTCAAACAATCAGTTGCAACAGTTGGTGTGGGGATGGATTTTGCGCTGGTACCTCGTATGCAGTTATTTGGTGAAATAGGGGTTAGTACAACAAATTGGGATGGTAGCTCAGATAGCCACTTTAGGTTTGGTGGTGGGTTAAGGATGCGGGTAAAATAAGAAACTGGGGCTATGGGGATTTGAACCCCAGTCTCCTGGCTGAGAACCAGGCGTCCTGGGCCTGACTAGACGATAGCCCCAGTTCATAAAAGATGTGAATCATAACATTATGTCAAGAGATGAAGATACGAATATTAGGTGGCAGGGTAGTAGATCCCGGTAACAACAGGGACGAAATAGCAGATATACTCATTGTGGATGGTAAAATAGTAGGTGCAGGTGAAGCGGTTCAACCTGATTTGCTGATAGATGCGACCGGTAAAATTGTGATACCAGGGCTTATTGATATGCATACACATCTGCGTGAACCTGGACGTGAAGACGAGGAGACCATTTACACTGGTAGCCTTGCAGGTGTGGCGGGTGGATTCACCACGCTTGTATGTATGGCTAACACTACACCGCCAGTGGATAATGGTGGGTTGGTACGATTTATATTGGAAGCTAAGAAAGAGGCTACAGTGTTACCGGTGGGTGCGATCACCAAAGCACGTACGGGTAAGGAGCTGGCAGAGATTGGTGATATGGTGGAAGCGGGTGCTGTAGCTATCAGTGATGATGGTGATCCTGTGCTGGATTCAGGCATCATGAGGCGGGCACTGGAATACACGAAGATATTCGATATACCGGTGATATCACATGCGGAGGATAAGAGGTTGAGCGGTCGTGGTGTGGTAAATGAAGGTGTTGCGGCACTGAAGTTGGGTCTACCTGGTATACCGAGTATTGCCGAAGATATAATGGTGGCACGTGATATATATCTGGCGAAATACACAGGTGGTAGGGTACATTTTGCACATGTATCGACAGAAGGTGCGGTCACCCTTATACGTGAAGCTAAGTCCGAGGGCGTAAAGGTGACGGCAGAGGTGACTCCACATCACTTGGTATTTACGGAACAGGATGTGTTGGCCAACCCCTACGATACAAATTATAAAGTTAACCCACCTCTACGTACGGAACGTGATAGGGTTGCACTTATTGAAGCACTTAAGGATGGTACGATTGATGTTATTGCAACAGATCATGCGCCACATGCATCGTTCGAAAAGGAGCTGGAGTTTATCGAGGCACCCTTTGGTATAATAGGGTTGGAGACTGCGTTACCGGTGTTGGTGGATAAGCTTGTGAATACGGGTGAGCTGGATTGGATGACGTTCATAGCTAAGTTAACGGTGAACCCCGCCAAAATATTGGGATTAGATAAGAAATGGCTAAAAGAAAGCGAACCTGCTGAGGTGGTGGTGTTCGACCCAGAAGCTGAATGGGTGTTTAATACACCACGTTCGTTATCACGTAACTCACCCTTCATCGGTAGACGTCTAAAAGGTAAAGTACTCTACACCATAGTGGGGGAGAAGGTTTGGGATTTCACGGGTGAGTAAGTTACTTCTCACGGCGTTCGATCACCTTGTCAACGATACCGTAGGCACGTGCTTCTTCGGCGGTCATCCAGTAGTCACGTTCGGTATCCTGTGCAATCTTTTCAACCGGCTGCCCTGTGTGTTTGGCAAATATGCGGTTGAGCTCCTCACGTAAACGCATAATCTCTTTGGCGTGTATGACGATGTCGGTTACCTGACCCGATACGCCGCTCATGGGTTGGTGTATCAATATACGGGCGTGCGGTAACGCATAGCGTTTACCAGGTGTACCCGCAGCCAGCAGTAATGCTGCCATAGATGCAGCCAACCCCATACAGATTGTGCTCACATCCGGTCGTATGTACTGGATGGTATCGTATATAGCGAGCCCGGCAGGTATCGAGCCGCCCGGGCTGTCGATGTAAAGATAGATGTCCTTTTTGGGATCTTCCGACTCGAGGAACAGCAGCTGCGCAATAATACTTGCAGCAAACGCATCCGTAATGGGTGCACCTATGATTACAATACGGTCTTTCAACAAGCGTGAGAAGATATCATATGCACGTTCGCCGTGGCGTGTCGATTCTATAACAATAGGTACTAGTTGATTATAATAATCATCGTGTCGCATCTTTGTTTCCTCCCTTTTCCTCTGTTTCTTCTATTATTT
>CBFDTI010000082.1:0-4958 GCA_965612795.1 uncultured bacterium
ATGCCCCTGTAGCTCAGTTGGATAGAGCGCCGGTTTCCTAAACCGGGGGTCGCGTGTTCGAATCACGCCAGGGGCATGCCGGGGTGGCGGAATTGGTAGACGCGCATGGTTGAGGGCCATGTGGGGGTAACCCTGTGCGGGTTCGAGTCCCGCCCCCGGCATATTTGATAAATTTTTAATTTATGTAGAAATATACAACAACCCAAGAGGGTTACCTTCTAGCGCTTATAATTACTTATCCAGGTTACTCAAATATTCTTTCGCCTTATTAAGGTGCTTCAACGTCCTATCTTTACCCAGCACTTCCAGCATCTCAAACAACCCCGGCCCCACTGTACGGCCACTAACCGCCAACCTCGTCAGATGTATCACCCTACCCGCTTTTATCCCAAGTTTACTTGCTATCCCCCTGATAACTCGTTCCACCTCATCTGCATTAAACTCGTCCAGCTTCTCGAACCCCTCCATCACCATATTTATCAACTTCACACTCTCATCACGTGGCTCAAAATACTTTCGCACCCCCTCTTCATCATACTCTTCTGGCTCCTTAAAGAAAAACTCACCTAACCCCCAAAAATCCCTCAACGTATAGCATCTCGTCTTTAATAGCCTTATAACCTTCAGTACATATTCATCATCCGCCTCTACCCCCCATTTCTTAAGGAACGGCCTCAACTGCTCCAACAGGTACCTATCATCACTTTTAGCTATGTACTCTTTATTCATCCACCTCAATTTCTGTATATCGAACACCGCCCCACGTTTTATCACCTTTTCCAACCTAAACTCGCGTATCATCTCCTCACGTGATATGATTTCACGATCACCACCCGGCGACCACCCCAGCAATGCAATAAAGTTAACCATCGCCTCTGGCAGGAACCCCTCCTCTCTATACTGCAGTACTGATACCGCCCCATGCCGTTTGGATAGTTTCGCCCTATCTGGCCCCAGTATCAACGGCAGATGTGCAAACCTCGGCGCTTCCCACCCCAACGCCCTATAAAGTAATATCTGTTTAAACGTATTCGATATGTGGTCTTCCCCCCTTATCACATGTGTTATACCCATATCGTGATCATCCACCACACATGCCAGATTATACGTTGGCGTACCATCCGACCTCTGTATCACAAAATCTTCCAAGTCTATCGTCCTTTTACGTAACCTACCATGCACTATATCCATGTACTCCACCACCTGCACCTCATCATCCGGTATCCTGAACCTCACCACATATGGTTTATCCTGCTCCGGCACCCCCAAACACTTACGGTCGTATTTCCACGGTCTACCCTCACTCAACGCTCTACGTCGCCGCTCCTGTAGCTCCTCCTCGGTACAATAACACTTATATGCTTTACCCTCACTCAATAACTTATCCACATACTCTCTGTATATATCAAACCGCCTCGATTGTAGCCATGGCTCACCATCCCAATCCAACCCCAACCACCTAAGTGCCTCAAATATCACATCGATCAACTCCACACGTGACCTTTCCACATCCGTATCCTCTATACGTACCTTAAACTCCCCTCCATTCTGTCGTGCAAACATCCAATTATACAACGCCGTACGCGCATGCCCCACATGCAGAAACCCAGTAGGTGCCGGTGCTATCCTCACTCTGACCATAGCATACGATCCACAAGCTTACCCAATACCGTACCGATCACCACACCCGCCACCACATCCGTCAGGTAATGCATCCCCAAATACAATCGCGATACAGCCACCAACCCCCCAAACCCCACCATCACCCTCCTGTATTCAGGATAGTGTTCACCCCATATCGCGATATTAGCAAACAACACCGTCGTGTGTCCTGACGGAAACCCGGAGCTCCATCTCGATGTACTACCAAACGGTCGTGGCCTATTGATGATCCCTTTCATCACCAACACCACACCTTCAGCTACAACCGTCCCCCATATCGCTACACGTGCCACCTTCTTTGCCTTGTCTGAGCCCACCATACACGCACTTAGGTTGAACATACTCAAACTCAACCCATTACCCATCTCAGATATGTATTCCATGGGCTTATCGAGCCACTCCACTCTCCACCCCTGTATCTTATCGTAAAGTTCAGTTTCCCATCCCACCACTATCACAAATATCCAGATCATCCTTTTACCAATATCAACAACCCCTTCTGCACATGCAACCTATTCTCTGCCTGCCGTAACACCAACGATCTTGGCCCATCTATCACCCCATCCGTCACCTCTTCACCCCTATGTGCTGGCAAGCAATGCATAAAGTATGCATTGGGTGCCAACCCCATCAGCTCCTCGTTCACCTGGTACTCAGCAAACACCTTTCGCCTCACCTCACGTTCACTCTCTTTCCCCATACTAGCCCACACATCTGTATACACGAAATCTACCCCCTCAACCGCAGCCCTCGGATCATGAAATATCATCGCGTTACCTCGTTTCACATATTCAAGCTTCGGCTCATATCCCGGCGGTGTCGCTATATGCATCCGCATATCCATCAACTTTGCCCCCAATATCAATGATTGACACACATTGTTACCATCACCCACATAAGCTAATACCTTACCTTTGAGCTCACCCACCACCTCATACATCGTAAACAGGTCAGCCACCACCTGAGCTGGATGTTCCTCATCTGTCAGTGCATTTATTACCGGTACACTCGCATGTTGTGCAAGCTCCTCCACCACCTCATGTGCAAACGTCCTCACTATTATCCCATCCACCCACAGGCTCAGATTCCTCGCTACATCTTTCACACTCTCACGTTTACCCAACCCTATATCCTGTGGCGATAGATATATCACCCTACCACCCAACTGATACACACCCACACTGAATGTAACCCTCGTCCTCAATGATGGTTTCTCAAACACCAGTGCCCAGACTTCTCCTTCCAGTACCTTAGGTAATTCACCCTTCTCTTTTGATACCTTCGCCCATTCAAATACCTTCTCTATCTCCTCACGCGTAATATCACCAACCGACAGGAAATCTCGCTTATACATCAAGTTCGGGCTTCTTGCGTCCCCTCTTTTCCTTCTTCTCCAGCTTCTTATCAAGCTCCTTTAGTGCTTCACCATACTTCTCCATAAACCGCTCCAAATGTCCAGTCGTATCTACAAACTTCTGCTTCCCGGTAAAGAATGGATGGCACTTACTACAAATCTCCACCCTTATATCCTTACGTGTCGACCTCACCCATAACACGTTACCACATGCACACGTGATCTTTGTCAGCTCATACTTCGGATGTATTTTGCTCTTCATTCTACCTCCTTCTATTTAAAATAAGCAACAACCCCCAAATAGCAACCAACCTCGTTGATCTCATCAAGCTTTCGTCTGGCCCCAATAGATTGATATAAACGTTCATCAGTTGACCACGTTATGTTACACTTCATCATACAAGATGCGTCTTAAAATCACCAATGGTGTACTTGTCACCCTCGCCAGTTCCCATCCCAAAACCGACACCGATCTTGCTATAGTTGAAAGCAAGAATCTCATCATAGAGGGCGAACGCATTGTCGACATAACCTCCAGTTCACCGTTTGCTGATATAACTATCGACGCACATGGTAAACTCGTCCTACCCGGGTTTGTTGACCCTCACACCCATCTCGTATTTGCCGGCGACCGTTCCTGGGAACTCACCCTCAAACTTCAGGGTAAATCCTACGAAGAGATACGTTCACTCGGTGGTGGCATCTGGTATACGGTTGACCAGACACGCCGTGCCTCTATCGATACTCTTGTCACTTGTGCTTTACCACGTCTACGATATGCATTCACTTGGGGTACCACCACCATGGAGGTCAAATCCGGCTATGGGTTAGACAAACCCTCTGAACTCAAGCTCTTACATGCTATCCAGCGCTTACAATCTCTTACCCCTGTCGACCTTGTCCCTACTTTCCTCGGTGCTCACGACATACCCCGTGATATGTCAAAATCTGATTACATTCACCACCTGCTTAATGATATACTACCCTCAGTTATAGGGTTGGCCGAGTTCATCGACATCTTCTGTGAACGTAACATCTACACACCTGCCGATGCCCGCCTGATACTTGAGGCTGGCAAACAATACGGGCTCATCCCTAAGATACATGCAGATCAGCTCTCACATTCAGGTGGCACCCAAGTAGCTGCTGAGGTAGGTGCCATCTCCGCAGACCATCTCGAACATGCCGATGAATCCTCCCTACGTAAACTCAAGGCCACCGGTACCATTGCGGTATTATTACCAGGTACTACCTTCTATCTCGGTACCAACACCATCCCTCCTATAGATCTGCTGCGTAAGCATAAAATCCCAATAGCTTTAGGTACCGACTTCAACCCCGGCAGCTCCCCTATACTTAGCTTACCATTTGTCATGTCACTCGCTTCACTTCTTTATGGGCTTACACCTGAGGAATGTCTCATCGGTGTAACTCTTAATGCTGCCTACGCTATCAACCGCGGTACCACAGTTGGCAGCCTACAACCCAGCAAATACGCTGATATACTAATCACAAGATTCACCAAACCTGAGGAATTCATCTACTGGATAGACTACAATCCCATAACTTGGGTAATTAAGCGCGGTAACCCATTTAAAGTCGGGTACTGATATACCAGGTTCTCGACCTTATTGGGTTGCTATTTGTGCTTATCAACGTAATTTATTAAATCTAACCAGGAGGTACAATGAAAAAGCTCCCACTGTTATTGTTACTATTCATGACAACAACCCTATCCGCTGACCTATTCTATCAGATGGACATCACCACCCAAACCATGGGCATAACCGTCACCACCACCCAACGTACCTACATACAGGGTGATAAGATGCGCCAAGAAACCTCGGTAAAGCTACCCGAATCCATGCAGACACCAGCTATACCTATCACCCAAATAACTATCACGCGTCTCGACAAACGCATACTCTGGCAGCTGAACGAG
>CBFDTI010000083.1:0-4910 GCA_965612795.1 uncultured bacterium
CTTACTGCAGGTATGGCGTATGAGGGGTTGAACCAGCTCGGTTTCTTAAAGACAGATATGATAGTGGTGTTGAACGATAACCAGATGAGTATATCAAAAAATGTTGGTGGTATGTCGTCACACTTGTCAAGGATAGCTATATCGCCTGTATATCGTAGGCTTAAAGATAAGATATGGGAGATGTTGAACGAATTACCAACTACGGTGAGCGAACCCGCCATCGACCTTATGAGACGCATAAAGGAAAGCATACGGAGCCTTGCTGGCCAGACTACTGTGTTTGAGGAGCTCGGGATAAGTTATGTTGGTCCGATAGATGGACATGACCTCGAACAGCTTATTGATACTTTCAAACGCGTCAAACGGCTACGTGGCCCATATTTTGTACACGTTATCACACAAAAAGGTTATGGGTATAGGCCAGCAACTTACGACCCTACCACTTATCATGGACCGGGACCTTTTGACCCCGATACCGGTGAGTTGATCAAGGGTGGTACCACAACATACTCGGAGGTTCTGGGCAAGACGTTAGCTGAGCTGGCAGAAAATAACCCCCACATAGTGGGGATAACAGCGGCCATGCTTACAGGGACAGGTCTACAGTATTTCAAGGAGAGGTTCCCTGAGAGATGTTTCGATGTCGGTATCGCTGAACAACATGCGGTAACCTTCAGCGCGGGATTAGCTACTCAAGGGATGCGTCCCGTATGTGCGATATACTCGACTTTCTTACAACGTGGGTATGACCAACTGATACACGATGTGGCGATACAGAAGCTACCGGTGGTGTTTGTGATCGACCGTGCCGGTATAGTAGGTGGTGATGGTGTCACACATCAAGGTATGTTTGACCTATCGTATCTGCGTGTTATACCGAATATCATAGTGATGGCACCAAAAGATGGTGATGAGTTTCGCGATATGTTGTTAACAGCCATCGAGTACAAGGCCGGCCCTGTAGCGATTAGGTATCCAAAAGCAAGTGTAGGTAAGATCGATTGGCAAAGAAAGCCAGAGAAAATAGAAATAGGTAAAGCTGAGGTGTTGCAACTCGGTAAAACTGCCAACATTGTGGCGATTGGGTCGATGGTTACGCCTGCACTGGAGGCAGCTGAAATACTTAAATCTAAAGGTTACGATGTAGGTGTCATAAATGCGCGGTTCGTCAAACCCTTAGATACACGGGTGTTACAAGATATAGCTGATAGGCCAATAATAACGGTTGAGGAGAACACCCTACGTGGTGGCTTCGGTACAGCGGTCAGGGAAGTACTTACGTCGAACATACCTATCTTGAACATAGGAATAGAAGATGAATTCGTACGTCATGGTGCGAGATCTAAATTGTTGCAAATTTATGGGCTTACGGGTGAGGCTATAGCAGATAGGGTGGCCACGTTCCTGAAATCCCCATAAATGTTATGCCAATATTTGGAATCTAAGGAGCTGGGGTGTGGAATTTATTAAAATTTAGATTCCAAGTTCAGAATTTAGTCCGTCAGGAGGGTCACATGTATATTAAACCAATATTCACGGTGATCTGTTCGTTGATAGCGGTAACCCTGGTAGCGTACCCATATTTTGATGTACAAGTGCCGTCAGAAGGTGCAGGTGGTGGTAACATCGCATGCAGGATCTATATACCTGTAGGGGCGCCGCGTTACGAGGAGGGTGCCCCTGTCGTGGTGTTTGTACCAGGAGCACAATCCGTGGGCGATTTACGTAGGGGATTATTGTATCCGGTGGAAGAAGGGATGATGGTGGTGCTGTTTCTGTTTCCAGGTGGTGTTGACCCATCCACTGGTATAGCAAGCGATGGTATGTACGATTACCGTGGTATGAACTGTATGAAAGCTTTGCGTGATGTGCTGAAGTTTGCCGCTGGTAGGAAACCATCAGCTGATGGCAGATACATCTACGAATATGTGCCGTTTAGGGTGGATACATCCAACGTAGGTATATTCGGTAACTCCAACGGTGGTGTGATATCTATCGCAGTGATGGATCAATTTGGGGCGGAACTCGACTTCGTGGATTACATCGTGGGTTGGGAAAACCCCACATCTTCGCAAACTGTTGTGGTGGACCTGGGGCAACGTGATCGTGATACACTACATGATGGCGATGGCAACGGATTTTATGACGACGATTATAAGAACTACTCATATATCGCCTATGGTGATACCACCTGTGTGGTGGATTATTCGACGATAGCGTTTGACCCCACCTACACGTGTGAGCCACGTTTCCCGAAAGGTGCAATATTCCTTGACCGATACAACCCAGACTCCAACCGTTACGATTATGTGGAGGTAGACGGATACAGGTGGCCCGATGTCACCGGTAATTATATGGTGGATAGCACTGAAGATTATTTATTTGCATGTATACCATACATACATGGAGGTGATACACTGTATATCTTTTCACGTGAGGTGACACATGCTTTAGCCGAATATGGTGTATTCCACGATGGCTTTCCTGATTGGTTAGCAACCCCATACGATGCGGATACATTCTGGTATTGGCGTGACGCTACTTTGCATTATGATGGGTTACCACCGTGGTTACATTGTATATTGTTGGCGAGTCAAAACGATCACGTGCAGTCAGCACCTGACAAGCCCCACATACACCATACGTTTAATGGGTTCACGCGTAATGGGTTATGGATAAGGTTGAACCCCGATCGCGAATATATTGTGTACCTTGACAGCACAGTGGTGGATTCGAGCTTACCTGATAACGATGCGTGGTCTGCACCGGGGGATTGGGATTCTATCATCCACTATTGCTACCCTGAATATCTGGATGAAAAGCTCGTCAAAACAGCAGCCATACTGGAGGCAGCTGATAGAACACATTACAATGAATGGGGGGTTAATCTACCCCATGTATTACATGTGACCCCAAAAGCCACACTTATGTTCAATATTGTCTTACACTATGAAGAGTACAACCGTTACCTGATACCCCAATACTTGTTACAAACCACCAATACTATTCGCAGACTGGTGGATAGTCTTGCCGCACATGGAGCTAAGGCATCTTTGCAGCTGGATTGGACTATTGTCGAAGGTATAAAACTTTATGACCCATCATTAATCCCATATGTTGAAAGTAGGGGGTCGGAAATTGCTACACATGCACATGAAACCGTATACTCGGGGGCTGAGATCAAAAGGATGTTGGACGAACTTGGTGCCGTTAACACGCGCCACGGTAATGGACACTTTTTGGGTGCATATTTTGACGAATACTGGTACGAGGTTGCGAATGTGTTACATGTTAGTTTGAACAAGAACATTTATACACAGTATGCTGTTACTGAAAGGATACATCCATGGCGACCGCTCACAGATAGCCTAGATAATCGTGGATGGCTGACACATAACCCTGACGGTAAAGTCGTCTATACCACATCGGCTGGTATACCGGCTATGTTCATGGCTCCACACAGAGTGGCCGCTTTTATGGTGGAAACGTTTGCCAAGTGTGACACAAGTTACGTAAATTGTACGAGCTCGTTCATCGGGGCAGTAGATCCCAACGAGCAACCGCTTGTCGATAGTGTAGCGGCATTCTTGCGTGAAGTAAGTGATATGCTGGTAGCTGACGGATGGTTAACATGGGCGACAATGGACGAAATCTACAATACATATGTGGATTGGGAAACCACACATCCGGGTATGTTGCCATACGATGATACATTGCGTGTGGATCCAGGTGATACTAACCACTATAGTGTACCGGAGGGATGGACATTTTATACAATGTGCGGTGATTCAACCGCTGGTGAAGCAGTACTATCGTCGAATATTGTCACCTGTATGGTACAGGATACAGCCGCCAATATATGGGTAGGCACCACAGGTGGTATAAACATATTCCATGACGGTGTATGGTACTGGATACGTAAAAATGAGGGGCTACCTGGTAACTTCGTCAAATGTATGACGGTGGATAAGGTTCATGGTGTTATATGGGCAGGTATCGATGGCTACGGTATAGTCGGGTTAGATTATGACGGTAACGTAATCGCACATTATGATACGACGAACTCGGGTATTTCATCAAACTTCGTACATGCCATAATCGTAGATGGTGGTGGCAACCTATTCATAGGTACGTTTGGTGGTGGCCTTAATATACTTGATAGCTTAGGAGGGTGGCACGTTTACAATACGGGTAATAGTATGTTGCCGGATGATGATGTTTTTGCACTTGAGTTCGACAACCTGAATCGACTTTACATAGGTACAAGTGGAGGTGGGCTCGCATACATGGATGGATGGGGTAATATCATACCCATAGAACCGCCAGATACTGCACATAAGGTGTTCAATTACGTGCATGCACTCAAATGGCACAACGGTAAGTTGTGGATAGGTACGTTTGGTGGTGGTGTGCTTACATACGATGGCGCTAACTGGGAGATCTATACCCCATATCTAGGTGATGCAAGAGGTAACGAAGTACATCAAGCGGGATTGGTATTCCTTGGTGATACGTTGCTGGTAGCTTCGTACAAGAACGATATCGATGGATTAACCCTCGACGGAGTATGGTTGTATAACTTCATAGATATACCATCAAACGGTATTGCTGGCGTATTTACGGAGGTGCCAACAGCAATTGTAGTTGATACCATTCGCAATCATCTATGGGTGGGCACTGTACGGGGGGTTAAAGTGCTTGACCTCGATTATCTGCATACGGATGAAGGTATCACGGGGCACAAGTTTATCAATATAACGATACAGTTCAATAGATTGCGATTTAGTAATATGGATGAGTTAAAAGTTTTTGATATTACCGGCAAGTTACTATACGAAGGGCATGAAATTACGGAGGTCAAACTTAACCTACCATCAGGTATATATTTTGTACTGGGTAAAACCGAAGGA
>CBFDTI010000084.1:0-4790 GCA_965612795.1 uncultured bacterium
GTGGATTGGTATGGTAGGTACGAACAGGGCGATTACGGTAGGGCACAGGGGTTTGAGCTCACGTTCAAGAAACGTCCAGCACGCGATCCATTCATGTGGACTGTCAGTTACACCTATATGAAAGCTATGGGTAGATTCTCAAGTTCATATCAGGCGTATTACTATCACTGGGCGAATTATAGGCCACCTACACGTGAACATTACCTGGATTGGGATCAACGTCATACACTTAACATAAGTTTCGGTGTTAATATACCAAAGGATAGACCGCTGTTTGGTGTTAAATATCTCTCAAACATGGGGTTAAGCATAATCGCCAACTATGGTAGTGGATTACCGTATACACCACCGGCAATCGATCCATATATTCAACCGATAAACACCAAACGTAGGCCACCCACTTATGGTATGGAGATGAAGGTATGGAAAGGATTCACGATCGGTGGTAAAGAGTTGCTTATATTTGCTGATATACATAATCCATTCAACTGGATAATACCAACAGGTATAGCGGATGTGCGTTGGTATGAGCAGTTCAAGGATGGTGAAGTAAAAATATTCATTCCAGAGACAGGCGATACATTAACAGTAAACATAAACGAGTTACCGGATGAGATATTAGAGCGCTATCATTGGGGTAAGTATGCAGTTGAAGGCAAATATGGTAATCCAGGTGTATGGAGTACAGGTAGAAGGGTAAGGATAGGGTTGGAAATTAGGTTTTAAGGAGGTAAGATGAGATCAAAATATTTAACAGTGGCAGTGTTGCTCTTACCTTTACTACTAAACGCTAAGGCTAAAAGTGGTTCGACTTCATCGTGGAGTGGCTCAAAGAGTAGGCCACCTCGTGAGTACAAACTTATGAATGTCGGTAGGTTATGGACAGTAGTCAGCAACTTCGGTAACTATGGAGATCCAACTTCTGAGCTACCCACGTTCGATTGGCCTGGCGGTACGGGTGTGTACTATCAATGGGAGGGTAGGTTATGGATAGGTGCAATGGTCGAAGGTACGCCACTGGTCAGCCATGCCGATTATGGTGCGTATGAGTGGGATCCATCAGAAGGTACAACGTTTGATGTACTGGAAGGTAAAAATGCCATTTCAATGCGTGACCTCGTATGTACGTTTGATGATTGGAACCTTCAATGCAATGAAAAGCCGTTGGGGTTGCAAGTACATCAACGTGTTATGGGATGGTCGATAGAGGAGTTCTGTGATTTCATAATCGTGCAGATGGATATCACATACTATAAGGAGCACGCATACTTCAGCGATCAAGACTCACTAGATATATACGTAGGGATAACATTTGATTCAGACGTAGGTGGAAGGATATCACCTGAGTGTCATATTGACGACCTTGTGAGCTTTGATGGCGATACAAGAGGTGAATGGACAGAAGCATTCTACCCGATTCTACATCAAATTGTACCGTATCCGTACGATTACGTTACAATAAACCCCGACGGTACGGTTACTGACGAACCCGATGGCATATGGGATCAGCTACTTGTATGGGGTGACGAGCGTGACGAAAAGGTATGGAATGGTGTCGAAATGGTAAGCGACACCCTATATATATGGCGCAACTTCTCCTATATTTATGATGGAGATAACCCGTCGAGACCAGGTGATGATGAAGGTGAACCCGACGATGAGGGGCACCTTCAAGCACCAGGTTATATATGGGGTGCTTTCCTGTATACACCACCGTGTCCGTACGATTCGGTATGGATTGATGAGAACGGGCTCGAGTGTAGGATGCCGAGACCGCGTTCACATACGTGGTGGAACTGGGAGAACGACCCCGGTACCGATGCGGATAAGTTTGCGTATATGGTGTGCGAACACCCATTCTGCGAGTATCCACCCGGTAGTGGTAACTATCACTGCTTTATGCAACACCCATTCGTCTGGGGTGCAGATGAATTTGACTACAGGTTCTTCTTAACATACGGACCGTTCAGGATACACGATGGTGAAACAATAACCGTGGTATGGGCAGGTGGTGTCGGTTATGGGCTTAATGGCGGTTACGGTGAACCGCCTATCTTCGAAGAGGGTAAGTGGTATCCGGGTGCAAGATATGGAGTTGAACGTGCACTAAAAGCATATTACATGGGTGCAGAACATAGCGATCCCGCACATCCGTCATCACCTCACGAGGATAAACACTACACCATACCTGTACCACCTATGGTACCGTACTTACAATACAGTGCTAGCCCTGCACGTGGTTGCGTGGTGCTGGCATGGAGTGACGTAGCGGAGACAACACCCGACCTTAAGGATGGGCAATACGATTTTGCCGGTTACGTAATATACAGAGCCGCATATAAGCCTACGGGTTGGAAACCTATAGTTGGATATTATGATTCAACATTCTTTGCGATGGTGGCATCTGATACGGTATTTCCGGGGTTCAAGCTACCTGAAACAGAGGATACGATCATTATAGGACCGGGTGAAGCATTCCCACATTCTTGGGAAGACACCACGGTGAACATTGGTGTACCGTATTTCTACGTAGTAACTGCGTGGGATAGGGGTAGAACCGAACCTAGCTTGTTATTCCCGCTTGAGAGTGCCAAAATCAACTACATGAAGGACGAGTTCGGTGCCGAAATACCAGTAATGGTGGGTACACCACGTATAGACCCGGATAAGGTGCTTACGCAAGAAGCTATGGATAAGATCACAGTGGTGCCCAACCCATATATAGGATCGGCTTATTGGGAAAGAAAGTATGAGGATAAGATTATGTTCGCCAACTTACCTGGTAGCTGCAAAATCTATATCTATACACTGGATGGTAACCTCGTTAAGGTTATAGAGAATACCTCAGGTAGGGGTAGTGTATTTTGGGATCTAACCTCAAGGTACCAGCAAGACGTAAACTCTGGTATATACATCTACAAGGTGGAAGCTCTCGACCCCGCGACTGGTGAAGTATTGACCAAGATGGGTAAATTTGTGATACTCCGCGGTGAAACCTACTAAGGAGGTAAAATGAAAGTAAAATATTTGGTCTTTATGATTATACTCCTACCGCTGGTAGGGTGGCCCCAGGTGGCACCCAAGAAGGTAGGTACAGTAGGGGCACAGTTTCTTGAGCTCGGCATAGGAGCACGTCCCACCGCCATAGGGCAAGCTTATGTCGCGGTAGGTAAAGATGCAAGCTCAATCTTCTGGAACCCTGCTGGTAGCGCAAACCTATCCAAGTTAGGTGTTAAAAATAGTCTGTTCCTATCTTATACGGATCTATTCCTCGATATGCAACATAATGCGTTCGCATATGCGACACGTACGGGGTTCGGTACTGTGGGTATATTTGGGGTGTTCTTCAACTCAGGTGAGATGCTGCGCACCACCACGGAGCAGCCTGAGGGTATAGGTACATTCGCTTATAGCGCATACAGCGTGGGTGTTAACTACAGTAAGTGGTTGACAGATAGGTTTGCGTTTGGGTTAAATGTTAAATTAGTGGCTGAGGACTATGGGATTGAGGCTCCATTAGGTGGTGGCCCTGTAGGTATATCGACGATAGCGATCGATATGGGTACATTCTACTACACGGAGCTCGACAGTATAATACTAGCGATGGCGATACAGCACTTTGCACCTGATGTACGACCTACAGGTAAGTATTGGGTAGATGTTGAAGGCGCACCTACTGTTGAAGATATATTTAGGCCATATCCGTTCCCGGTTAGGTTCCTTTTCGGTGTAGCGTTTCCGATACATTTGGGTTCAAATGGTAGGTTACTTGCATCTGTCGAGGGTAGACACACAAGTGATGCTGGTGAGCAGTTCAACCTCGGTCTGGAATATAATTTCCGCAATTTCTTCTTCCTGCGTGGCGGCTATCGGTTCAACATAGATGAAGGTGGTCTATCATTTGGGGTTGGCTTTGTACCACTGTTGGGTAAGCTTAGGCTAGGTATCGACTATTCGTTTGTGGATTGGGGTAGATTACCGGATGTACAGCGGGTGTCAACATCTATTGTATTTTAGTGGGGAGGAAGAATGAAAAAATTTATGAGTTTGCTCATAATTTTGGTACCAATCGCACTTATGAGTTGGAACCCTGACGATTCCACATCATTTTGGGTGTTACAACGAGGGTTCTTTACGGGTTATGCGAAAACGTATGCACTATGTAGAGGGATAGGCGATAAAGTGGTAGTATTTACAGAGGAAGATTCGGTATCATCGACCGTGAGTGTATTCAATTCCGGTACCAACACGTTCCTTATAAGTGCAGACAACAAGATTTATCGTAAGTCGGTAGACGAAACGACCTGGGGGAACGTAACACCTGAAGATGTTGAGGGTACACCCACTTCACTAGCATACCACTCCACTGGTACGAGGCACTATATCCTCGTTAGCTACTATGGTGGTGGTGTATTTTGGACCAAGAATGACGGTGACAGGTGGAGTAATAAAAATTCGGATCTCAGGGATATTGACTCACTCCTGCAGGTATATGCAGCTACGTTTGCACCAGTTTGTGAATCCGGTGATTATAAGCTTTACTGTGCCACAGCTGCTGGTATATGTGTGAAAGGTAGGCGTCCAGCTGATACATGGGAAAAGCTTGCAGATTATCCAGATGCTGGATTTGTTGTCACATGTATGAATGGCGATCTTACAGATATAAACAGAATTTACATCGGTACTGACCGTGGGTTATATATCTTAACGTACGATAACGATACGGTGTGGACAAAAGCAGCTATCGATACGGTTGAAGTGCATGAAATAATACCAGACGAAGTAGATTC
>CBFDTI010000085.1:0-4790 GCA_965612795.1 uncultured bacterium
GTTATAACTAATTGACGGCCCGTATTTTCATGTAAATTCAATAGATGCGATATTACTACATAGAGCCATTCCCACGTGGGTTACGTAGCATTATACTTGCTACGGTGATAGTCTTCTTCATACAGCTGATATTTCAAGCTACCGGGTCACCAAGATTTATACTGACGTTTGGGCTCGTACCGCGTCTGTTCTGGCATGGCTTCATCTGGCAGGTATTCACATACATGTTCCTACACGGTGGCTTCTTCCACATATTTATTAATATGTTCATACTGTGGATGTTTGGTCGTGAACTCGAAACCCTTTGGGGTACGGGTGGCTTCCTTAGGTATTACTTTATCACCGGAGTAGGGGCAGGTGTGATCACTGCACTGTTCCGCTACCAATCCCACATACCTGTCATCGGTGCCTCCGGTGCAATATATGCAGTGTTACTTGCGTTCGGTATGCTGTTCCCTAACCGTCCCGTGTTTCTATTCTTCTTCATCCCCATGCCGGCAAAGTTCATGGTGCTGCTGTTCTTCTTCATCGAATTCTTCAGCACTTTAGGGTATGCGAGGGATAACATCGCACATATCGCACATCTTGGTGGTATGGTCATCGGCTATATCTACCTGCGGGTGATGGCGATGTCAGGTCCATGGCGTGAGAAACGTCGTATACAGCGTGAACTCGATCGCATACTTATGAAGCTATCACGTGAGGGGTGGGATAGCCTCGAAATTTGGGAGAAGAACTTTCTACGTGAATATTACCAGTGATGGCCAAGCTTTACATTTATAATACGTTGACCCGCAGAAAGGAGGAATTCAAACCCCTCGGCAGTGAGGTCGGCATATACACGTGTGGACCTACTGTCTACGACTACGCACATATAGGTAACTTCCGTACGTATGTGTTCGAAGATATACTGATACGTACCTTACGCTACCTGGGCTATAAGGTTAAACATGTGATGAACATCACAGATGTGGGACACTTAACTACTGACGATGAGTTCTCCGGTGAAGATAAGATGTTGGTGGCTGCAAGACGTGAACGCAAATCACCGTGGGAGATAGCGGAATACTATACCGAGGCGTTCAAACGTGACATGCGCTCACTAAACATAAGTGAACCCACAATCTTAGCACCCGCTACCGAGCATATCCAAGATATGATTGAGTTTATCAAACGTATCGAACGCAACGGTTACGCGTATATGATATCGTTGGGTCTGTTCCTTGACACCAGCAAGATACCCAACTATGGGATACTGGCGCGGTTGGATCTATCCAAGCTCAAACCCGGTGCCCGCTTACCGGTGCATCCTGAGAAACGCAACCCATGGGATTTCGCATTGTGGTTGAAGGCGCCACCCGAACATATCATGCAATGGGACAGCCCCTGGGGTAGGGGTTACCCCGGCTGGCATATTGAGTGTTCAGCTATAAGTACAAAATACCTGGGTGAAGTGTTCGATATCCACTGTGGAGGTGTTGACCATATCCCTGTACATCATACGAACGAGATTGCACAATCGCAAGCCGCTTACGGTAAGATACCAGCAAACTATTGGATGCATGGTGAGTTCCTCGTGATCGGCGAACGTCGTATGGGTAAATCCGAAGGTAACATCTACACCGTAGGGGATTTGAGAAAGATGGGCTTTACACCACTTGCGTTAAGGTATTTCTACTTCACTGCACATTATAGGACGAAACTCAACTTCACACTCGAAGCACTACGGGGGGCACAAAACGCACTCGAAAAGATCTACCAACACCTACGTGAATTACCCGAACCCACGGGTATGCCAGAACGTTATCTTAACAAGTTCAAACAAGCACTATGTGATGACCTCAACATGCCACGCGTATTGGCGATAGTCTGGGAGGTTATAAAAGATGATAGCTTATCAGGTGGCGAAAAACGTGCGTTACTGGAGGAATTTGATAAAGTGTTGGGGTTAGACTTCGTATCCCAGAAGAAGGTAGAGGTACCGGATTGGGTACGTGAACTGCTGACCAAACGTGAGCAGTTACGACGTGAACGTCGTTACGCTGAAGCTGATGCCATACGTGAACGCTTACGTAAGGAGGGGTGGGAGGTACAGGATACACCACACGGGCCACGTGTACGCTACGTGAAGGTTACCTAACCTATCATCAGCCATCATATGGATAAGTTTGACATCGTGATAGTAGGTGGCGGTCCTGCTGGGCTTAACCTGGCACGGTTCATGTCATCTACAGGCTGTAAGATTCTGTTAGTCGACAAGAAGCGACAGTTTGGTGATAACATCGTATGTGCGGAAGGTGTACTCCGTACCACATGGGAGAAATACTTCAACCCACCCAAAACCGATTGGATAGCCACGGAAATAGATCACATAAGAATATGGGGGGCTGATGGTGAGAATTTCACCATACATGTGCCCAAGGTAGCGTATGTATTGAATCGCCACGTGTGGGAATACGAGCTTGGTGTTGAGGTGATGAACCACAACGTAGAGGTTATGCTACAAACCGAAGCTATGTATCTCGAACCCAATCGACTGGTGTTAAACCACAAAGGTCATCGTATTGCGGTGGGGTTTGAGTATCTCGCATGTGCTGATGGTATCGTATCGCGGTTAGGTGCGCAGCTGGGGTTGGATGTTAAGCTATCAAGGTACACCATGTACGTATGTGCACAGCAGCTTGTTGAGACCAACGAGATAGACGCTAACACGATGGAATTCTTCATAGGGCCGGAGCTTGCACCCCATGGTTATGGATGGGTGTTCCCAAAAGGTGATACCATCGCAAACGTAGGTATCGGCATAATGCCAGGCTGTGGTATGCCACAGTTGTATCTTGATAAACTGATGAGGTTGAGGTTCACCCGCTACAAAGTTATACGACAGCAGGTTGGCGCTATACCAGGTAAGGTTATGACAAGGTTCACAAAGGATAGGGTGTTACTGTTGGGTGATGCAGCACGGTTGGCAGCACCATTAAGTGGTGACGGTATCATGAACGCCGTCGAATCCGCCCATTACGCAAGCAATGCATTGAAAGCAGCCAACCTACGTTTGTATGATAAGGAGTTGAAGCGCAACCTCATACCCTATCTCATACGTAACCGTAGGCTCAAATACGTGTGGGATAACATGCGAGCTGAGGAGTTTACCTCACTCATACGTATAGGTAAAACCCTATACGATGGTAAGGAATTGCATGGGGTTAGTGTTTCACGTACGGTTATGAGGTTGCTAACCCGGTTACCGCGATTGTCCAGGCTATACCTGCGATCGTACGTGTGGGGTTGGCAAACCCGTTAATAACATATTTTAAATACATGCGTGTAGTGAAGCTACTATGTATGTTGATGGTATGTTACCCTGTCTATTCCAGTGCTAAAACCACCAAACAGGCAATCTTCCTATCCCTGCTATTACCGGGGGTTGGTGAACAGTATCTTGGTGATAAGGTTGGCGCGCTAAGGGGTTATGTGACCGAAATCTCGTTATGGCTATCGTACTTTGGGTTCACAAAGTATGGACGTATCATAAGGCATAACTATCAGCTGTTTGCACACCAGTACGCGGGTGCATCACTCGGTATGGACGAAGATTACTACTTTGCGGTTGAGTGGTATCGTGACATCGAAGCCTACAATCGTCACATACGTGAAGAGGCACGCATGTATTACGATGATAGGGATAAGCAACTCGAATACATTGAAAACCATAGCTTACCGGAAGATGTTGCCTGGAGCTGGCAAGATGATACCGTATGGGAGAGGTTTCGTCACCTACGTACGGATGAACGTAAAATGTATCAGTTTGCATCTATGGCATTGGGTGGGCTCGTCATCAACCGTATCATAAGTGCGTTCTGGATATATTATCGGGCACCAAGGTTTTTGGTGCTCGAGTTTCACCCACTACCACGTGGTGGTATGCTAACACTGAGCTGGCAATTCAGGTGACTATTTTAAGGGTTTCAAAAACTCGTGGATACATTCAGGTAACCTATCGCTGTAGCCACCTTCAAGGACCGCAAATATGGGTAGGTTGAGCTGCTTTATCAGTTTACTGATCTCATAGTAGTCTTTAACTTCTAACCCCAACCCCGCTATGGGATCGTCTTTGTACGTATCGAAGCCAGCAGAGATTGCCACGAGCTCGGGATTAAACTTGCGAATTGCATCCAGTGCGTTGTGAAAGTTATCAAACCACACATCGGGTGTGGTATCAGCTGGCATGGGGAAATTGAGTGCATTCTGGTACGATGTACCACCGGTACCTGGGTAGAAGAACCCATACCTATGTAACGATACGTACAGTACGTTGGTATCACCCAGAAATATCTCTTCGGTACCGTTACCATGATGACAATCGATATCCAGTATAGCGCAACGTTTACCGGAAAGCTTCACCGCTACAGCTATGTTGTTGAAATAACAGAACCCACCAAGTGTATCCTTACCCGCATGATGGCCGGGTGGCCTCATAAGTGAGAAACTGATATCACCCTTAAGTGATAGCTCCATCGCCTTGATGGCAGCACCTACCGCTAACCTCGCATAATCATATATCCCTGGTAAAGTAGGTGTATCGGGATCGTAAAAGTTGCCAGATTTTATGGTGGTGACCAACCTACTGGTATGTACGCTTAGGATGGTAGCCTCATCCGCATAGTCGGGCGAGATAAATGTGTAACCCTTATCCTTCAGGAATTCGTAACTACGTGATACGCGGGTGGGTGATTCAGGATGTCCAACCGCCCTGTATTCGAGACATTTGGGTGAGTAGATGATCAACA
>CBFDTI010000086.1:0-4671 GCA_965612795.1 uncultured bacterium
AAAGAAAAGCAGACAGGTCTCATAAACGCTGGTATAGGTTATAGTGAGCCGTACAAACTTATGGGCACCATCAGTGTGATGATACCCAACTTCCGTGGTAGAGGTGAACGCTTACAAGCATCATTCGAGAAGGGAAGTGAGATAACCAATGCACTGTTTGGGTATACCAAACCATGGATATTCGATATCCCTCTTACAGTAGGATTTGACCTCTATCATACCAACCGCTACAGGTACTATTTCAACGAACAACGTACAGGTGGCGACATTAAACTATCGCGTCCTGTGTCACATCTATTGTATACTACGGTGAGCACAATGTATTCTTATGAGTGGGTAAACGTAACCCCCGTAGACACTACCCAGGTGGCTACAGAATATGCACGCAACGAACGTCGTAGTGTGTGGTGGATATCACTCGTTAGGGATTCACGTGATCGCCCATTTAATCCCACAGCTGGCAGCTATCGCTCCATAAGTGCAGAATATGCGGGTGGGTTGCTTGGTGGTACGGTAAATTACCAAAAGTACATACTTGAAAACCGCGAATATTACAAGTTGGCAGATAAATTAACATTGGCATGGGAGACAAAGCTGGGGTTGATTGCGGGTTATAAACCATCGGATGTTATTCCCATATATGAGCGGTTCTTTCTCGGTGGTGTTATGCACCCATGGCGGTTACGTGGGTATCCTGAATTCTCCGTAACCCCAAAAGTAGGTGGCAAAGCCATAGGGGGGCAGTTCGCAATTATAACGACATTTGAATTACGGTACGAAGCACAACCTAACATATATCCGTTAATATTCTTTGATGCAGGTAACACATGGACCTCGTTCAGTGGTGCGATGATCAATGAGCTCAAGAAAAGCGTAGGTGTCGGTATAAGAGTGGAAATACCAATGATGGGTATCATTGGATTTGACATAGCGTATGGATGGAATCGTGCTAAACCGGGTTGGGAGTTCCATTTCAGTATGGGTGGTATACCACGATGAAACACATAGGTGAAATATTACCTACGGTGTTGAATCAGCTTGGCCTTACATCTAAGTTCATGGAGTATCAGGTACTGCATATCTGGCAAGATGTTGTGGGTGATAAGATTGCACGTCACACTAAAGTCAAGGGCATACAGCGTGGCACCCTATACGTTAAGGTGGGACACCCCGTTTGGCGACAGGAATTGATGATGCTCAAAGACGAGATAAAAGCCAAACTAAACAATAGGTTAGGTCACGAAGTTGTAAAACGTATCACAATACTAGGAGGCTAACCTGCGAGGTTAGATGGCCCATATCGAGGCCAGTCGCTACGTCGATGACCGAAGATAAACCTACCCAAAACGGTGATCACAAATATCCCCAACATTATTAACAACAAGTTGATTATAAATCTACGGCGTTTCATCCACTCTCCAACATTTCTACCAGAAGCTGTCTCGCTATGTGGGGGTTGGCCTGGCCACGTGTTTTACGCATCACTTGACCCATGAAAAAGGTCAACAGCTTCTTTTCACCTGCACGGTAGCGGTCTACCTCTTTTGGATTTTCTCGCATCACCTCCATAACGATCTCTTTTAATTTATCGGTTTCACGTATCTGGACAATACCTTCACGCTCGAGCACCTCACGTGCAGATAGATTATGTTCTTCCATCTTCACAAATACGGTTTTGGCAATATTGAGTGTAAGGTCACCAGCTTCCACCAATTTCAGTAACTCCGCCAGCGCCTCCGGTGACACGTTTAGCTCCTCGATACTCTTTTTCTCACGCTTAAGTAATGCCAACACCTCTGATATAATGAAGCTACTCGCCCTGTGTGGCGAAACTCCCAAGTTTACGAGCTTTTCGTAATACTCACTAAGCGGCAGATTGAACGCCAATATTCGTGCATCTCTATCCGATAGCTTATAGGTTTTCACAAAGCGTTCCAGTTTCTTCTGCGGTAACTCAGGTAACTCCGCACGTATCACGTCTATCTCCTCAGGTTTTACGATAAGCGGTGGAAGGTCAGGTTCCGGAAAGTACCTATAATCAGCCTCCTCTTCCTTTACACGCATAGGTTCAGTTTTACCGGTAGTTTCGTTCCATAATAAAGTGGTCATCTCTATTTTTTTACCTGCACGTAATATAGTAATTTGACGCTCTATTTCGTAGTTGATGGCTTTTTCTACTGCACGGATTGAGTTGAGGTTTTTGATTTCGACACGCTCACCTTTTATACCATCAACTTCTACGGAGATGTTAGGTTCACAGCGTATTTCACCTTTCTCCATATCGCCACCACATACGTCTATGTAGCGTAACAATTGACGCAAATAGACCAGATACTTATATGCCTGTTCACCAGATGTGAGATCAGGTTCCGTCACTATTTCAATTAATGGTATACCACAGCGATTGTAATCTATTAATATTCTATCGCCCATATGTATGATTTTACCAGCATCTTCTTCAAGGTGTACCCTACGTATACGGATACGGTGGCCATCGATATCTACCCACCCATTAGCAGCCAGCGGATGCTGATATTGTGTGATCTGATAACCTTTCGGCAAATCAGGGTAGAAGTAATTCTTACGTGCAAATAGTGAGAACTCGTTTATACGGCAGTTCAGGGCTAACGCTGCTTTGATGGCCAATTTAACTGCTTGCTTATTCAAAACCGGTAATGTACCGGGCATACCCAAACATACTGGACATACCTGTGAGTTAGGTATAGCTCCATACTTTGTGCTACAGCTACAGAAGAGTTTTGTCCGTGTCTTCAATTGCGCATGTACTTCAACCCCAATTTTCACCTTAACATTCATGATGTGTAACTGAAACGCTGTAAAAAGGTGGGATCACGGCGCCAATCTTTTTTCACCTTTACCCATAACTCTAAGTAGACTGGATGGTTGATGAATGCCTCTATATCCTTGCGTGCTTGTTGACCGAGTTGCTTGAGCTTCTGCCCTCCCTTACCTATGAGTATTTTCTTTTCGGACTCACGTTCCACATAGATGACGGCACGTATGTAGTATTTGCCTTTTTCGCGTTCGATGAAATCCTCAACCACCACCGCAGTTGCATATGGAACCTCTTGTCGATACAAGTGGAATATCTTCTCCCGTATGATTTCACCCACAAAGAAGCGTTCCGGATAATCCGATATCATATCCTCGGGGTATAATATTTCACCTTCCGGTAGCAGCGAAACTATCACTTCAATAAGTTTTGCCAATCCCACCGAATATAGTGCTGATATAGGGACCACATCCTTTACGAAATCAAATTTTTTGTACTCTTCGATCAGGTTTTTGAGCCCCTCCGGATCTTTGGCTAAATCCACTTTGTTTATTACGATAACTGTGGGTTTGCCGGCTTTACCCACCTTATCCACGACATCCATATCTATACCGAAAGGCTCTACCATCAATACCGGGACATCAGCTTCGTTCAATGCCGATAATGCACTATCCAGCATCACCTTATGTAACGTATAGCGAGGTTCAAGTATACCTGGAGTATCGAGGAACACAATCTGATAGTCCTTTGTGGTCAATATCCCACGTATTTTGTGGCGAGTGGTTTGAGGTTTGGGGCTTACAGCTACTAATTTGTTCCCCAGTAAGCGGTTCAGTAATGTGGATTTACCGACATTTGGCCTACCCAATATAGCTACATAGCCTACTTTCATGGGTTAAAAATACTGCAGTAAGTTAGAAGTCAACAACTTCATCTGGTTACTTCTAATGCTCGATGTTAACAAAATATTCCATGTTAAACCAACCCATCTCTTTCCAGTACTTGTAATCAGCTGGAAGATATTTACCATAGGTTGCTTTTCATGAGCTTCTTCGTCTCCTTGAAGAACCCAATCTGTTCAGCATCCGGCTTATGTGGGGGCTTTTCTTTAATCACTCTCACCAACTTCTCTGCTATTTTTGCTATTTCTTGCTCTTTATCTTTCCTATAATCAGATAGGTATTTGAGCTTCCACCCCATAATCCCTATTTTACCAACTACATTGAGCCCACAGAATTTGGCGGATTCAAGATATTTAAGGACAATTTCAAGCCCCGATCCACCCGTTGTTGCAAGCACTACAGCGTATTTATCAAGTCTCTGAGAAAAATGTAATCGAACTTCACCTCTTTTCTATTTCTTTCAATTTTGCTTTCAAATACCTGAATCACACAATAGCTATCGCTTCTACGTGGTAAACCAATTATTGCGACTATTTTTATACCACTTCTTTTCATTTTTTTCTCCCATATTTTAAATTTATCTTCTGTGACATTTAATCGTCTCAAGTCTCATTTAATGCGAGCGATAATTTCTTTCACCAGTTTGTCGAGGTTAACAAGTAATGAAGCTTTGAATAACACCACGTCACCGGGTTGAAGGTACTCCAAGATAGGTGTGATCATATCGTTGAGCTCGTTGAATATCTGTAGCTTACCTTTGAAGTCATCACCCAACCCCTGCTTTATGTAGCTCACGTATTGTCCTATAAGAAATACAGCGTTGGGATTGATACCACGCAATAGGTCTCCCAGTTCCTTATGTGCATCCACTGTATGGTCGCCCAACTCGAGCATATCACCCAGTACGGCAATTTTACGTCTACCAGGGTAGGTTTTGAGCACCTCCAAAGCGGCCGCCATCGACTGTGGGTTTGC
>CBFDTI010000087.1:0-4603 GCA_965612795.1 uncultured bacterium
TTCTTTCTTTGCCTGAGACGCAAAGTACGTATAGCGGTTCCTTGCTTGTGACTCACCCGCAAACGCTGTGAGAAGATGCTTCTCAGTCTTTGTCCCCTTTATGCTCCTCATTATACCTCCTTTTTAACCCCACAGACCATGAATATTACCTTCTTATTACACCATCTTTGGTCATAGTTTCCGTCCATTCAATGTAATGATTTGTTTCCATTGGATGTGGTTTGCTACCGGTGAATTCATTTCCCCGTATCTTCAATAGAATATCCGGCTTCTTCTATGGCTGTGATGATCGCTTCTTTTGAAACGTCGCCTGTAACTTCAACTTCTTTCGTCTTCAAGTTTACCCTTACATCCCTTACGCCATCTAAGTCCTTTATTGCCCCCTCTATTGTCCTTCTGCAATGTTCACACGTCATGTCAGGTATCCGTAATATCACACCCATACCCGTGATCCTTTTCTCGGGTTGTTTTGTCAACCTCCTCAACATCGCCATTAGAGTGAGACCTGCCAGTAAAATCCCCGATGTGGCCTTTAGCCATTGAGGTAACATTCTCATCCCACCTTTGAGCAAGCCCATATCTTTTCCTGAAACCTGCCATATATGGTCGATGACGAAACCAAACAGCACAGCGGTGATAATGATAGCAAAAAGATATATAAAAAGAGTCCTTCTGCCGAGTCTACCACCTACAAACGATAGTGTCGCAGTGTTTGTTGCAGGTCCTGCGATAAGGAAAACCAGACCTGCACCGGGTGTCATCCCCTTTAGTATAAGGGAAGCAGCAATAGGGATCGAACCGGTTGCACATACATACATCGGAACTGCTATCAACAACATCAAAGGATATGCCAATCCGGCGTTACCAAGGTAGCGCTCAATTATATTTGCGGGTATGAAGTACCCTATTACGCCACCGACTAAAATTCCAATCAGTAGCCATTTCCCTATATCTTCAACAAGATCCATGAATCCATACTTAAACATAGCTTTCAGCTTCTCTATCAATTTATGTGAATGTGGTACTGTAACATCACATATAGCACAGTAAAAGACTTTGGGTGGGTTAATCTTTTCTCCTTTGCTGGACAGATTTATGATACCTCCAGCTAAGATACCTCCAAAGAATGCAGCCACAGGTCTAATGATAGCAAACAGAGGGCCAAGTAATGAATAGGTTGCAAGTATTGAGTCTACTCCCGTCGTTGGGGTGGAAATGAGGAAAGATAAGGTCGAACCTCTACTTGCTCCTTCCTTACGCAAATGGGCTGCTACTGGTATCACACCACATGAACATAAGGGTAATGGTACACCGAAAAGCGATGCCTTTATCACCGACAATATATTGCTACCTGAGAAATGTCGATAGATCTTCTCACGTGGCATCGTTATATGCAGGAAGCCGGCAACTAGAAACCCCAAAAGAAGCCATGGAGACATTTCAATAAACAATCGCCATATTTCCTGTAACAATCCAGCTATTACTTCCCACATTATTCTTCTGTCAGTACCCTACAAATTATACTTCAGATTTAATATCGTCCAGCTTACGTACGTAAAGATGAATATGTTGACACATAGGTTAGTAACGTAAATTACACACAGATGTTTGCAATTGTAAGTTTTATAAGGGTGTAACATGGGTTGGTTAGAAGAACTTGAATCCAGATTACGTCAAAATGAAGAAGAACGATCATTCATCTACTACCAAGGACTTAAACACGGGAACCTGAATAGCGGGCAACTCGAAGCCAAAGCCACTGAATGGCGTGGAATGTTACTCGATCCCGATTTATGGGATAGGGTGGAAGGCGAACTTAAATCCGAAACCCATCCAGTTACCCGCAGGAAGTTGGAGCTTCTACGTAAATGGATAATTATGACACGCATCAATTACAATAAAGAGTTGTTCGAGCTACGTCATAGTATAGAAGAGAAGGTAAACACATTTAGACCCATATTCAAAGGCAAAGAATTGAGCTACGCAGAGTTGCGCGAAATACTACGTAAAGATCCTGATCGTAACAACCGCAGGGAAGCGCACATGGCGGTTAAACCACTACTTGAATCCATACGCGGTGAGGCGGCCGAATCGATCAAGTTAGCTAACGAACTTTCACGTAAGGAGGGGTTCACCACTTATGCCGATCTTGTACTACATATGGAGGGACTCACAGAGAACGAGCTGCTTAATCTATTTGCTAAACTCAAGCATTACACCAATCCCGCATGGCAGCAACTTATCGAGTTAACACGTAACAACGTAACCACTGATATACAGCCGTACGATCTCACATATATGGTGTATAAACTGACGCATCCGCCAGATCATAGATTCCCACGGGATAAGCTACTCGATAGCCTCAAACGCACCCTTACAGTATTTGGTCTCGATCCTGACACATTGCCTGTAAAGATAGAATTCTGCGATATCCCTTACGGTGGTGTATGTGTGGTGCTCAAGCATCACCAAGACATACGTTTACTTATGAATCCACGCGAAGGTTACACCTATTATGGGATATTGTTTCACGAGTTCGGTCATGCCCTACATTCATTATACTCACCCGATAGCATACTGCTGCGGGATGAAGGTCCATTCTCCGAAGGTATGGCCGATGTATGGGCAGGCTTACTTGAGGAGCGTAGCTGGTTAGGTAAATTTACGGAGATGACACCATCTGAGGTAGATCAATTCCTCACCACACGGCCAATCGACCGTGCATATGCATTTAGACCTACCATACGTCATTTTGTGTTCGAACTCCAACTATACAAGAATCCAGATGCTAAGTTTGAAGATATATGGGCGGCTGTTAGCGAACAGTATCTCAACTTTAAGGATGATACTGGTATATGGCCATATTTTTCGTTCACCTACCCGTTGTACATAAAGAACTATGTGCTGTCACGCCTTATCAAAGAGGTGACCTATAAGTTTATGCATGATAAGTATGGCGAAATTGTCGGTAACCCCAACGTGGTGCGTTTCCTGATCGAGAACTATTATCAACTTGGCAATCTCGTACATTGGCGCGATAAAATTAAATTCTCTACCAATAGCGATCCATTGACTCCACTTCTTTACTTTTAATAATCTACCGTGTTAGCGATTTTGTTGGTTACCGCAGTAGTATGAGCTTGCGCATAATAGTGAGTTTATCAGCACGCATCAGTATGAAGTAGATACCAGCTGGAAACCCGTGAAAATTCAATTCCAATGTGTAATAGCCAGGTTGCTTTGTACCATGTACGAGTGTGGTAACCAATCTCCCTGATAGATCATAAACTCGTAGTTCAATGTCTGTCCCAACTGGCACTCCGTATCGCAGTGTGACACTACTTCTCGCAGGGTTGGGATATGGTATACTCCTTCCTTTTCTATTTCTCTCAATTTCTCGATCTTCTCACGATAATCTTTACCGTACTCCGTTGGATAGCCGTATGCTGCGGGATAAAGCAATTCACCTGGCTTGCAGAGTTTGGAGTCACTCTTATCCTGCACTACAGGTTTGCGGAGTTTGCGAATCACCGGATCGTCACGGTCGGCTAGGACAATGTACGCTACTTCGCGATTTGGCTCTCCATAGATGGTAAATGCGGTATAATCCGAGTTCCACTCGTAACCCGTAAGGAATGGCCTACCTATGGGAGTGAGATTCACCGTGGCCTCGTCTTCTTTTGTAAGTGCTACAAAGTAATCTGGCATCTTTACGGTTGCTGCACCGGTGGCATCAAGTTTTGCTTTACCACGATACAGGCAGAGGTTTTCGGGTGATTCAACACAACTATGTCGCAGAAGCTTATTTTCCGGGTCAAGGGGATGATCTATTACAAACAATTTTGTACCAGCTGTAAATTCACCCGTGACCGCTACATCACCCCTGAAGTAGCCTGCATAGGTGGTACCACTTGCGTCTATCCCATCCCCGGTTGCATTGTCCACATGGATACTATCAACACCTGCATTCCACACCCAGACACCGTAATCGGTTATATTATGCACATAGATCCCATATCTCGCATTATCCACGTAGACACCTCTGTTGTTTGCATCATCTACATAGACACCGTCGGATGCCTCGCCCACGTAGAGACCACAATCGTCTGCAACGTGTATATCGATACCATCATCATCTGCATTGTTCACATAAAGGCCATCGTAAGTTGTACTTTGCACATAGATACCATGTGTATCTGCGGTTGCGATCCTCACACCATAATCTGCGCTCCCTACATAGAGACCAGCGTTACCTGCATTGCCTACCTTGAACCCATCGGCGCTTGCATTTACAATGTAAACACCATTATCACCCGCATTGTCCACCTGAATACCGTTGGAATTTGCCTGATGTACATAGATACCATCGTCGTCTGCGCTCCAGACAGAAACACCATCGTCACCTACATTACCTGCATTAAAGCCATCATTTACTGCACTGCCTACATAGAAACCGTTGACATTTGCCCTACGTACCCGAACACCGTCGTAGCCTGCACTGTCCACGTAGACACCATTGGAATCCACATTGCCCACATAGATACCATGGGCATTTACATTGTTCACATATAGGGCATCACCCCATGAGTGGTTTGCCCATTTC
>CBFDTI010000088.1:0-4538 GCA_965612795.1 uncultured bacterium
AGTGGTGTGGTAGAGATCGTTTATATACCGACACCTTATGATGCACACGCATTGTACTTCGCATATTCAGAAGACCATGGTGTAAGTTGGGAAGAGATGGGTCCAATCGACATGGGCTACGGTGCACAGTATCCATCAATAGCTGCAGCTGCTGACAATACACCATACATCACGTTTATAGACGATGATGGTGAGCTGAGGTTCACACGTGATGAGGGCTTCCTCTATGGGTTATGGTGGGATCCTATTCCACTTACTGATACGCTGGATGAATACAGTATGAGGTTTGGCTCCATAGCGGTGAGTGGTGATGGGCAGTTTGTTGTCATCGCAGCACAGGGTAACTATGCACGGAATGATACCAATGTACGTGATATTCTATTCTTTAGGTCGCTCGATGGTGGTACAACTTGGGAACCTATGCGTGTAATAGCGTACGGTGATTCGTTTACTAACCCACGTGAACCCCTACACTTGGCCGAATCTCCCACTGTATACATGAGTTCAGATTGCAAAAATATTGTGGTAACGTTCGGTAGCATACCACCTGTTGGGGATGGTTGGTGCATGGGTATAGTTGTATCAACCGACTCTGGTGTTACGTGGCGGCAGGCGAAACATTTTCCACTTGTTGAGGGTGCAACCTGGGCATGGGAGAACTGGTGGTCACGGCATCCACGTGGTGTGATGGTAGATGATGATGTTTTCTACTGTTTTGCATATCAAGATAAAATGGGTTGCAACCGTCTGGTTGGCTTCAGGTACAGGATATCGACTGATACGTGGGAGGATTATTGGTTCATAGCACCACCACGTACTGATATAGCGTATGGGGAGGCGACACTTGCAACCATGGGTAAAGATGCACTTGGTAGGATATTTGTTGCAGTACAGGATTGGTACGATCCGGCACCATATGATTACGGTATATTTGTGTTTGGTTCCGACAATGCAGGTGATTACTGGACAGCTCCTATGTTAGTGAGTGAAGGTGTAGCCGGTGCTGATACTGGTAGGACGATGACGTGTGAGATGGCTGAAAATGTTGGTGATGGGCTCATAATCTATAACCCTATGGGGTGGTGGGAATCATTTGAGGATTCGCTTAGGTTGGTACATTTTGAACCTGACTCACTATTTGTGCCAGCAATGACAACCCCTAAGGTTATGTCTACACCATATGGTAATACGTACGATGTGGTTGGCCCATACGTTATAACAGCTGAGATAAGGGATAATAACTTAACTGCTGCTACGTTAACATATGCTACGGCAACAGAGACGACAACAGTAGATATGACGAACATTGGTGGTGCTAACTATCAAGCTGAAATACCTGGCTATCCAGTGGATACAAGGATTGAGTACTACGTCAAAGCTGAGGATGCTGATGGCAATGTTGTTTATATGCCAGGTACTGCACCAGATGTTGGGTGTGCGATACTGGTGTTACCCAACACTGTGATAAGGTATGACGATGGTGTACCTGCGTATAATATTACAAATCCATGGGGGGATGGCTTCATATCACGTATGTTTGAACCATTTGCAACACCCGAGACTCTATACAGTGTATGGGTGTATATAGATTCGATGCCGGATACGTTCTACCTGCACCTGCATCCGGATGATGGTACAGGTAAACCCACAGACGAGGATTTGATCGATCCCATCGAGGTCGTACCTACGGATACGGGATGGGTTGAAATACCAATACCTGGTGATTTTGTGCTCGATGATATTGTACATGCAAGGATAGAGTTTAAGTTTGGCGACCGTCCCTACATCGGTGCGGATGAGTACATGGATTCAGATAATGACTGGATCTGCTATCAATGGTGGTGGTGGGGTCGACCAAGTGTATTTGGGATTGGCGATTATCTGATATATGCAGTGACGTCACCTTATGTTGGTGTGGAGGAGCAGGTACCGCTAATATGTCGGTTGGCACAGAATGTACCCAACCCTGTAACCGATGTTACTCATATAGCTTTCACCATATCAAAGGAGGCACATGTTAAGCTCTATATCTACAATATGCTAGGGCAGCGTGTACGTACGCTTGTAGATTACAAGCTACCACCAGGTACACATGATGTGACATGGAACGGTACCGACGATGAGGGTAGGTTGCTACCAGCTGGTGTGTATTTCTACACGTTGAAGGTGGGTGACTGGTCAGCTACAAAGAAGTTGCTGCTTCTACACTAAGATACAAGGGCAGGCTGTACAGCCTGCCCTTTACCTCATATTATTCCAGAGTTGACATACGGTTGTAAGTAGTAAGTTATTTTGAAATGATAGAGCGAAAAAGGGGATACGATGTTAAGTGGTATACTTATTATTTTATGTAGCTTGCCACAACCTATATGGCCGCTGGGTGATGGGCAACCTCTGCTCATACATACACGTACGGATAGGGAGTATGAACTTGTTACAGGGTTAGGTGTTAACTATATAGTTCTGGATAATGGGAGTATGGTTGCAACTTGTACAGCTGATAAGATGCAGCTGCTTACCCAATATGGTATAGAATATATGGTGCTAACAAGGCAGCAGGCGTTCAGGTTGGTACAGGCGACGAACCAACTTAAACAGCAATATCCGGCTGTGGTGTGGATCGATTACCCTCCGTATGCGGAGCCGGGTGCTGAGATTGATGTAACCATACACTTTAGGGTAAATGTGCCACCAAATGTTGATACCATCGGTATCATACTGTACAAACGTGCTACACGTGGTGGGTGGGAGTTTGACTTTGTACTCTGGCGAGATGTTGGGGTACCTTCTCCTCCGTGTGTGCTCGATACCAGTGTGACACTCACGTACTCGTTGCCGGATACTTTCGAATATGTACATGAATATGTACTCGGTATAGGGTATGGGGATTATTGGACATGGTGGTGGTACTTTATCAACAACATTGCACCCCGTATACACCAGAATGTAGCGGTACTCGTGGATAGTAGCGTGTATGGGATGATCGACACGTTGCTGGAACAATACAAACTGGATGTTGAGTCACAGTTTGATGCCAGCCTGTACATATTTGTGGATAGCTGGAGTGACACGACAGCTGAAGCTATACGTCAGTATTTGCAAACACTCTATAAAGATAGTGGTATAACCGGTGCGATACTTGTGGGTAACCTACCCTATGCGCTATGGGAACATCCGAGGCAGGTTGAACCCCCGTACTGTTTGCCATACTTCTATGAGGATCTCGATGGTACTTTCGTCGATGGCGATAATGATGGCTATTACGAACAGAAGATAGAAGGTCACCATGTTGGGCCTGAGATATGGGTGTTCTGGATGTGGCCGCCAGCAGACGAACCAGAGAGGCTCGTTGATTATCTACAGAAATGTCATATGTACTATCAGCATGAGCTACATGTACCGAGGCAGGCACTCGAATGTATATGTTACGACTGGCGGGGTGCAGCTAAGCCGATGTATATCAGCTTATCACATATATATGGGGAGGCGGTTGATACCATAGGTGGGATGCCAGATTGGCGTGTTAGTGGTAGCGAGTATCTCGAATACCTTAACACGTATGGGGCGGAGATTACCCATATATGGTGTCACTCAGGTAGCGAGGTACATTGTTTTGATCGCTGGCCATGGGTCTACTGGAGTGATGTACGTGAGATATCACCAGGGTCATGGTTCTACCTGCTATGGGCATGTCATGGTGCAAGCTTTCACGACCAGCCATCACATAACCTTGCAGTTAACTACTGTATGGGTGAATCCAACGGGCTTGGAGCACTCGGTGTCACACGTAGCATAGGTACAGGTAATGCACAGGAGACATTTTTCAACTTACTATGTGCAGGTAAGACGCTCGGTGAGGCGTTTTACGACTATTTGTGCTACCAATATGACACAACATGGATAAAGGTGTGGTTCACATACTGGGGGGCAGAGACACCGGATTCGTTCACATGGGACCTGTGTTTTATAGGTAATCCGTTTGTCACCTTCCCGGGTACGTTAGAGGGGCCACCTTCTGCACCTAAGGATGTAACCATAAGTCCGGGATATTTTAAATTGAACCTATCTTGGAGGCGCAACTATGAAGATGATGTCATAGGATACAATGTCTACAGGGGTGAGACATCAGGTGGCCCATACAATAGGATAAATAGCGAGCTGGTGGATACATTCTTCACTGATACGACTGTTGAGAGTGGTGTATGGTACTACTATGTTGTGACAGCGGTTGATACACAGGGGCTTGAGAGTGACTACTCGGTTGAGGTTACAGGTCGCTGTATATCGCTCGACCATGGTATATTGCTGGTGGACGAAACGCGTAACGGGACAGGTGCACCTTGTAACCCGACAGATGAGCAAGTGGATAGTTTCTACCATGCGTTACTTGATACCTACGAGTACGATGAATGGGATATCGACAGCGATGGTATGCCAACAATTTACGATTGTGGGATATATGGTATCATAATCTGGTATGCTGATGACTATGCGGCACCGCATCTACATGAGGTGGTGGATGAGCTCAAACTCTACTT
>CBFDTI010000089.1:0-4520 GCA_965612795.1 uncultured bacterium
CGATGACAGGTACTATTGAAAATATGGGTATCGACAGTGATCGCATCTATTTGTTGATATCGGGTAGGGAATGGGTTTTTAACAAACGTAACCACACATGGGATACAGTATATCCAGGTATAGAAATAAGGTGGGAATTGAGCCCCCCTGAGGACTATCCGATACTTACACCGTATTGGGTGATGGATAAATATGCCAACTTACATGCATACCTATGGGTTTATGAGGACGATGTCTATATGTGGGTAGGTGTCGAGCACTATGGGCTTATGCGTTACCACAGATACAAAGGTAAAGAAGAATATTACTGTTGGGGGGCTGAGGGTAGCTGTAGGGGTGTGATACTTGATGATAAGATATGGATAACCGGTGATAAGGATGGTGAACTGTACCTTATGAGTTTCGACATCCACGGTAAAAGTAAATACTATTATCCAGAAAGGGAGCTAATGGTTGAGTTCGGCACCCCATTGAGTTTACAAACAAGCAGCAACCGCATATATATTGCAACCCAATATGGGGTGATAGGGTTTGACCCGATAAATGAATTTTGGTATCGAATAAGGCTCCCATGGGGGGTTGCACAATATGTGATAACAACCTGGGGTGATACCCTGTGGGTGGGAACCAGTACGAGGTTGGCAAGGTTTCATGATGGTATCAAGCTAAAAGAGTGGAAGTGGTGGTTACATCCTATAACTGCGTTGTTGGCAACCGATGATGGTCTGTGGATAGGTACGACAGGTTCACTCTATCTGTTGAGAGATACACTGGTGGAGGTACGCGATACACAAGAGAACTTTCCAACAGGTGTGGATCTACTCAAACCATGGGGTAAACGTATCATAGTCGTGGAGCATAACACTGGTAAGCTTGGCATATGGGAGCACAACTCATGGCAATACCTACATTTTATGCCACCGATTGTGGATGTAGAACCCAAATCGGATACTATCTTTGTGGGTTCACGGTATCAAATATTTACATATCCACATACGATGTGGGAGACAGATTTCTCACTATTTTTCAATCCCAACAATACAGGTATCAGAGATATAATAGTTCACCACGACACGGTGATAGTGCTCACCCAGCACGCTCTGTACATGTACCCAGTACCGAAGTAGGTTGATGTAAGGTTATAACGTTTAGGTGATCATTGTGTAAGCGCATATAGTACGATATTTATACCCATACGGAAGGCCTGTTCACGCTTTTCGGGTGGATCATTATGTACATCGGTCCAGCCATCTGATACGTTACTCTCATACGTGTAGTAAACGACCAGCCTACCCTGATAGAATATACCGTAACCCTTGGGCGGCTTACCAGTATGTTTATGTATCTTGGGCGGGCCAGTTGGAAAGTCGTAAAGTATGTGATAGATGGGGTGATCAAAAGGTAGCTCAACAAACTCAAGGTTTGGGAACACTTTCTTCATCTCACGTCGAAAGTACTCATCCATACCATAATCGTCATCCGCATAGAGGAAACCGCCGCTCGTCAAATATTTACGTAGGTTGGATACCTCCTCATCCGACAACTGTATATCACCATGCCCGGTTAGGAATAGAAACGGATAGTTGAATATCTCATCACTTTTGAGGTCGACCACCACCTGTCGTGGATACACCCTGAGTGTGGTACGTTTGTTCAACTCCTGTGCAAGGTTGACAAGTATGTCTGGATCGTTGTACCAATCACCACCCCGATATTTAACACGTGCAAGGTACAGATCGTATTGCCCAAATATCAACAGGAGCAGGATTAGCTTCATTCTTTTCGTAACAGCTGTTGGTACTCCTCAGCCAGCCGCTGATACTCTCTGAGTGCGGTTGGATCTTCCTCCAGCTGTGACTTCAACATCTGCATACGTTCCTTTATTTTCAACCTACGTAATGCACGCAAATAGTCATCGACCAGCGTTTCGTAAGTGAGATCAGCTTCTATCTTCATGAACAATGTACGTGCAAAACATGCACGTAGGGTGTCGGATTCTATGAGATGGAATATCTCACCTACCTGTTTACCTTGAAAGATAAGGGTGGCCACATTCTGTAACGAAGGGACAAAATCTTCAGGTGCCATCTTCATCCTTATAAGTTGTAGTAATGCTTCGTCTCTTGCAGCTAACCCCAGTATCTCAGCTTCGAGCTTGTCACGATTAGCAGCAGATACAGTTAGGAAGCTGGTAGATTCGGGTGGCTCCTCCAGTACCTCACGTGATATGTTGAGCAACTTGGATGCTTCATCAATCCATACCGTACGACGTAACCTATCTTTTATTTTATGGAGTGATACACGCAATTCCTGTAGTATCTTTATTTTCTCGTCAGCTGGCTTGTTTCGATAATCGCGTGCCCTATACTCCACGAAAGTTAGCGTAGGGAGTGCATTGAACTCATCCACCGAATGTACCTTTATGTAGGTATCGGGATCTTCACCTTCAGGCAATAGCTTGACATAAACATCGAGATCCGCTGCAAGCAGTATATCGATTGCACGTGATGCAGCCTTATGACCTGCATCATCCGCATCGTAGAGTATGACAACCTTATCGGTGTAGCGTTTGATTACAAGCGCCTGTTCAGGTGTAAGCGCTGTCCCTAACGTAGCTACCACGTTACGTATACCGTGCTGCCATAACGAGATGAGGTCGAGGTTACCCTCAACCAGATATACCATACCCTCACGTCGTATAGTGTCACGATTTTCGTACATCCCATAGAGTGCTTTCTTCTTGTGGAATACGGGGGTATCGGGTGAGTTAAGGTATTTGGGTTCACCCACATCGATGATACGGCTGCTGAACCCTATCACTCTACCAAACGTATTACGTACCGGAAATATTATGCGGTTACGGAAGAAGTCCCACACACCCTTATCGTCTTGGGTTGCAAGCCCCGCCTCTATGAGGGTAGCCAAGCTGTAGCGTTTTGATAGCTCAGGTACTAACACATAACCAGACGGGGCACATCCCAACATGAAATGCTCGATAGCCGTCTCATCCACACCACGGGATTTAAGATACTCGTAGCAGGTACGACCTTTGGGGTCACGTAACATCTTGTGGTAGAAATTAGCAGCCTCCTCAAGGATGGTAAGCTGTTGCGATACTTTTGGACTTAGCCGTGTCAGATCCAAACTTATACCTGCACGTTCAGCCAAAAAGTGTAGTGCCTCGATGAACGACATACCTTTGTAATCCTGCAGAAAGGTGAACACGTTACCACTTTTACCACAACCAAAGCAATGATACACCCCCTTATCTGGTGATACATAAAATGATGGTTTTGTATCTGGATGGAACGGACACAATGCACGATACTGTTTGCCCACTTTCTCAAGGGTTAGGAATTCACCGATCACATCTTCGATAGGATTAGCTTCACGTATACGTTCGATGGTGGCTGGGTCAACCATTAAATTTAAGATACTTCCACCGAGGTTACCAACAACCACTTTACAGGGTTGAATCTTTATCGCATGTAAAGGGGTACAGGTAGATCGGATGGCGGTTTGATGATCACGGTATCGATTACATAGCGTGGATCTTTCGAAGGATGATCAACATTATAGTGTAGGCCACGCGATTCTTTGCGACTACTGGCACATTCTGTGATGAGATACGCTACGGTCAACATATTACGTAATTCGAACAGCTCACGTGTGGTATGGAGTTGCGGTAACTGATGCTCGAGCTCGTTCAACCACATCAGAATTTTGTCACGTGCAACCACAAGATCCTTATCATTACGTAGTATACCCACATGTGTCCACATCAACCTACGTAGTTCGTCTTTTATCTCTGAACAATGACCGTAACGCTTATCACCGGAGGCGATCACCTGAAACGTTTCCTCTTCAAACCGCGAAGGCTCCGTAAGCACGTATTCGGCGGCACGGCTTGCGAACACGAGTGCTTCAAGTAGCGAGTTACTGGCTAAGCGGTTGGCACCATGCACACCAGTGCAGGCGACCTCACCCGCTGCGTAGAGGTTGACGATGTTAGTCCTACCCCATACGTCGGTTTTGACACCACCACAAAGGTAATGTGCGGCAGGTATCACAGGTACCGGGTCATCGGGTACGTTGATATTGAGTTGCCATAAGGTTGTGGTTATCTGTGGGAAGCTTTCACTCAAGCGTTCCTTTGGTATGCTGGAAAGATCGAGATACACACAGGGTAGGTTATATTTTTGCATCTCCATGTATATGGCACGACTTACTATGTCACGTGGTGCAAGCTCACCCTGAGGATGGTAGTCTTTCATGAAATGTCGTCCATCCCCTGTCATTAAGCGAGCACCTTCACCTCGTAATGCTTCGGTGAGCAGAAAGTTACGGCCTTCAATCTCGTACCCATACAGGGTGGTGGGATGAAACTGTACAAACTCGAGGTTGGCGATTTCAGCCCCTACCCTATACGCCATGGCAAGCCCATCACCTGTGGCAATGGTTGGGTTTGTGGTATATCTATACACCTGGCCAGCACCACCGGTGGCAAGAAACGTCAACCC
>CBFDTI010000090.1:0-4448 GCA_965612795.1 uncultured bacterium
TTACCTACAGCATCTGGTGTACAAAGGAGTTATGCACGGTTTAAGTGGCACCTTTCCTACATAACAATCGGTGTAATATTGGGAATGATAGTAGCACGTATTAACCCTAACTTTTGGCGATTTGCACTCAAACCGCTATTGGGTATCACGTTGCTCTTGCTCGTGTATGTGCTGATAGCACCACCTATTGGTGGGGTACATAGATGGATAAAGTTAGGTCCGTTACACTTCCAACCGTCACGGTTGGCTTCCTTTACGTTAGTCTTGTACATTGCGAATTATATCGGACATAAAAAGTCTGTGTTGGGGGAGTTCAAACACGGTACGTTGCCATTACTATTTATGGTTGGTACAATTCTGGTACTCATATTGCTTGAACCTTCCTACGGGCTATTAACTGTGATATCGGCCACGGTATTGCTGTTGTTCATGCTGGGCGGTGTACCATTCAAATACATAGGATGTGGTATAGCTATGGCTATACCGTTGGCCGTATTTTATTTTTTACGTACCCCCTACGCGGTGAATAGGTTCAAACACTACCTGAAATCACCACCAGCCCAGATAGTGAATGCAGTTGCTGGAATATCATCTGGCGGTATATGGGGTAAAGGTATAGGTGGCGGTGAGATAAAGCTTTCACGCATACCGGCTGCACATACGGATTGCGTATTTGCGGTGATTGGTGAAGAGATGGGCTTCGTAGGTACGGTGTTGGTGCTGACAATGTTTACTGTATTTTATATGTTAGTGTTGAAAATAGCGAGGGAGCAACCCAACCTTTTCAAGCAATTGCTGGTTACGGGATTGGGTACACTTATATATCTGGAAGCGATGTTACATGTGGCGATTAACTTGGGGTTCATGCCCACAACGGGGTTGATGTTGCCGTTTGTTAGTATGGGAGGTAGTGCGAACGTACTTTTTCTGATAGGAGTAGGTATAATTTGGAGGTTAAGTCGACCAGAATGATGAAAGTGGTAATAGCTACTGGTGGTACAGGGGGACATATATTTTTGGGTAAAACTATTGGCGATATGCTCGAAAGTAAGGGGGTTGAAGTTATTTACATTACAACAAGCAAGGGATTGGGTACCCAATTGCTTCCAACCGAACGCACGTATGTTCATAGATTTTATGGTATTTCGTGCATACGTGATGTGGTGAAGGCGATATTTGTGGTTGTACCTGCATTCATACATATTTTACGGATATATAAAGCTGAACATCCATCTTTGGTTATAGGTACGGGTAGCTATCCATCATTTGTACCGATGTTAGTGGCGGTGACGTTATCTATACCCACGGTGATGTATGAAGTGGATGCCGTACCGGGTAGGGTGACAAGGTTACTTTGTCGGTACATAGATAAGTTGCTACTTGCGTTCCCAGAAGCCCGTGATAAATTGGGAGGTGGTGAGGTAGTCGGCATCCCACTGCGTATGTCCATATTGAAGCTTAACCGTAACTGTACATTAACAGATAGACCGCATATATTGGTGATGGGTGGGTCACAGGGTGCGAAACAGCTAACCCAACTCGGTATAAAGTTAGCGCAAGCCCTACCGGAGTATGATTTCACCATAATCACAGGTACACGTATATGGGATAAAGTTAGTGATGTAAAGCTACCCAATCTACAGCTTATACCGTTCACCACAGATATGGCAAGCATATATTCAAATACACAGCTGGTGATCGGGCGTGCAGGTGCCCTATCATTGGCTGAATTCTCGTATCTTGGTATCCCAGCAATACTGATACCGTTTCCATATGCTACACAAGACCACCAGTATTATAATGCATTGCATTTCAATGAAGGGGCTATAATTTTGCGTGAATTTGAAGTTACAATCGATAAACTTATGGATGCGATTCGTTACTTGCTTTCGGATACATCTACCTACCATCAAAAATGTAAGGCTATGCGTGAAGCAACAACCGGTATCAATCCGGAGGTACTGTATGACAGTATACGGGAGCTCATTTTTCGATGATTGGGGTATAAAGCGTATACACTTCGTAGGTATAGGAGGAGTAGGCACAAGTGGTATCGCAGAATTACTGCATACGATGGGGTTTGAGGTGTCAGGTTCGGACCTCGAAGAGACTGAAATCACACAACGGTTAGCCCGACTTGGTATCAAAGTGAGTATCGGACACAATCCAGCAAACGTCCACGGTAAAGACCTGATCGTATACTCAACCGCGGTGAAAGAAGACAATCCTGAACTGATCAGGGCACGTGAACTCCATATACCATGTATACCACGTGCGGAGATGTTAGCCGAGCTTACGCGTGTCAAACGCGGTATAGCCGTGGCGGGATCGCATGGGAAAACCACCACCACGTCACTACTTGGGGTAATACTGGAGGAAGCAGGGCTCGATCCCACCATAGTTGTGGGTGGCATATTGAAACGTTATAACACTAATGCGAAGCTGGGCGAAGGTGAGTTCATAGTGTTTGAAGCAGATGAGAGTGACCGCAGTTTCCTCAAATTCCTACCCCTTATGGAGGTTATCACAAACATTGACCTGGAGCATCTCGAAACCTACACTGATATTGATGACATTAAAAATACGTTCCTCGAGTTCATGCACCGTATACCGTTCTATGGGCTGTTGGTGTTGAATCTCGACGATCCCAATATAAAGGCGATGTTGCCGCGGTTACGACGTCGATATGTATCGTATGGATTAGGGCATAACAACGATTGGTACGCGGATAATATCGTTATGGGTGAGCGTACGGAATTTGATGTCTTCCACAGAGGCAGGATATACGATAGGTTTACGCTATCTATACCTGGTAGACACCATGTGCTTAATGCACTCGCCGCTATTGTAGTAGCACATCAGTTAAATGTACCAGTAGATACAATAAAGCGTGCATTACGTAATTTCCGTGGTATCAAGCGCCGCTTTGATATATACGCAAAGGTTGGACATACGGTGGTGATGACCGATTATGCGCACCATCCACGTGAAATAGAGGCAGTGATACTTACCATATTGGAACTTCATAAAGCTGGTAGAATAAGGGTGATATTCGAGCCACACCTATATTCAAGGACAAAGTTACTTGCCAACGAGTTTGCGCGTGCGCTAAGCTTGGCAGATGAGGTGATAGTAACTAAAATTTACAAAGCAAGAGAAGAACCCATACCTGGTGTGACGGGTGAGCTCATAACCCGCAAGTGTACAATTAAAGCAAGATATATTGAAGACGACCATACACTTATTGAGTATCTTAGATCGACAGCAAAAGATGGTGATTTCTTTGCATTTTTGGGTGCTGGTAGAATATACAAGGTAGCAAAGGAGTTTGCTAAATCTTTACATGAGAAGCGGTAAATGGCTTGTAACTATCGTTTTATTATATATATTGGTGGGGATATTGGTTAGGATGCCAACAACCGTGAAACTCACTAAGCTCATAGTTGACGGAACCTCTGACAGCAGTCGTGTCATGAAGTTGATAGGATTGGACTCACTCGTATCTGTAAGTACTGGTGAATTAAAGGTGTGGGAACATAAGTTGTTGGAAAGTGGGCAGTTTGCACAAGTAAAGATTATGCTGGATAGAGGTGGACGACTATTCGTTACTGTGAAAGAATGGGATAAGGTGTTGGGACGACTTAATGATAGCACATATGTTTCACCTGCTGGTGAGATCTTTATCTCCTCCAGAAAGTACGAATGTCCATACATTCGGGTGGATATGGAGCTTGAGAGTATACCGATGCCAATTTACAGGTTGTTGAAATATCTCGAAAGCCAGATAGAATCCCTAAACGTGACCTCAGATAGTATCAACGTGTGGCTAACTGATGGAACTAAACTGGTGTTCTCATGGTACACAATAGACGATGGATTAACTATATGGACAAATCTATGTAAACAGGGTATAAAGGTGCGATACCTTGATTTGCGGTATCCCGGTATAGGGGTGGAACGATGACACGCCGTGTGATAGGGGCGATCGATCTTGGTACCACAAAAGTGGCTACCGCGGTGGCGCTGGTGTATGATACAAATATACGGGTGTTAAGTATAGCGTCAGAGCCATGTTCAGGTATGCGTTGGGGTATCATAGAGGACCGAGAAGAGGTGCTCAATAAAACACGAGCTGCATGGATACGTGCAGTTCGTATGGCAGGTACTAGGCCTACACATGTGTTGATGAGTATCACATCGGAGGAGACAGAGTTCTTCCCTACACGGGGTATGGTAAAGGTAACATCAGGTAAGGTAACAAAACTTGACATACATACGGCACTCGAACTTGCCAGCAGCACTCGCATAGGTGAAGGTAAACGTATGATCGACCTCATACCACGTTATTATGTGCTGGATCAACGTGAAGAGTATCGTACGTATAGACCACCCATAGGGTATGTAGCAGGGCAACTTGAAGTACACGCATATATGGTGTTATTACCAGA
>CBFDTI010000091.1:0-4448 GCA_965612795.1 uncultured bacterium
GCGTCACCTGGCTTCCATGCAGCAGCTGCCGAACTTTATCATCTATTACGTGACCATGGTGTACCTGCGGAGATATTGAGCTTCCCTGCAGATTATGACGTTAATTTCTGGGGTCACCCCTCATTCGACGAGTGGCATATTGAACACGCCACACTGCAGCTCGTATCACCTAAAAAGTACAAATTATCGGATTTCGACGCCATACCCACCTCAGTCGTCCAACGTAGCCCCTCATGTAAAGGTGAATTCGACGTCGTATATGTAGAGGCTGCCGACAACCCCAACAGCTACCAAACCGTAGACGTACGTGGTAAGTTCATACTCACAGATAAGAAAGTCACCAGTGTGTATAAAGCTTGCATCGAACACAACCCCGCCGGCATACTCTACTACGGTATGCGTGACCTACCTTTGACCCGTGAGAAGGGTAGCTTACCTAACGCACACGAGTATGCATCATTCTGGTGGAAGAAAAGCGACACCCCCCTACCTGGGTTTGTGCTCACCCCCAAACAGGGTACGCAACTTAAACGATACCTACAGGATGGCAACCCCGTAAAGGTACGCGCTGAAATCAAGGCCAGCTTCCGTCCCGGTAAGCTCGAACTCCTATCCGCCAAGATACCCGGTAAATCAGACAACGAGGTGCTACTCATCGCACATCTATGTCATCCACAACCCTCAGCCAACGACAACGCCTCCGGTAACGCTGTATTGCTGGAGGTTGCGATACAGCTGACCAAGCTTATCACCACCGGTGTGCTACCGCCACCCGAACACACTATAAGGTTATTGTGGGTGCCCGAACTCTATGGTACGCTTGCATATCTATCACATAACGAACGTATCATACCTAAACTGCTATGTGGGGTCAACCTCGACATGGTTGGCGAAAACCAACCCCTCTGTGGTAGCTCGTATAGGGTGATAGAGACACCGCTCGTGACGGCTGGGTTCATCAACCCCATCGCTGAGCTGATATTAAACGAAATCTGTCCTATGCTACCAGATTATACAGGGTTGCCGGCTTGCTATACGAACAAATTCCAGATGGTAAGCTTCCGTGGTGGTAGCGACCATGAGATATTGAGCCACCCCACCGTAGGTGTACCCGTGATCATGCTGAACCAATGGCCGGATAGGTTCTATCACACTTCACTCGATACCGTTCTCAACGTCGATCCCAACATCTTGCAGGTTACTGCACTGTTTACAGCCAACCTCGCATATAGTATAGCGAATATCAAGCAACTCAACTTAGACCTTAAGACACTCACCCGCATATATTACGAACGTAAGCTGCTCAAACTTATCCAATGTCAAACTTACAAAAAGACCGATCTAATAATCACCAAAGCATTGGATATACTCAAAGCTGCCGGGTTAACCGCGCTTGATGGACTCAATAAGCTTGGCATACAGCCCACTGATGCGATGAACCGGTTCGTTAGCTTCGCCGAATCACTCAAAACGGATTACACCTCACGTAGGCTTACGAATGACGAGCAAGAAGCCTCCAAACTCGTACCTGTACCACTTTACCGACGGCCACCGTACATCGATATTTACAGGTTACCCTACGACAAACGTCAACGTTTACATAAGCTCGAAAAAATCCATAACGCACTGCTATGGGTTGACGGTACACGTAGCGTACTGGATATACACACAGGTATGCTGGTAGAGCATGGTGAATCCAATCTCCACCACCTTATGGAATTCTTCAGCCTAATGGAAGAGTTAGGTATCGTTAAGCTCAAGTAACCCACCCACACCATAGGTAAATATCACTGTGGTTGGGTTGATTTTCACGTATTACACGTATCTTAAATCCGCATGCACGAAGAGCTGGTCCCACCAGGGTTAGGTAAGCTACGTCATCGTAAAGATTTGCTGGAGATATCGCAGCTCACCCGCCAAGACATCGAGGATATATTCAATACCGCCACCAGCATACGCTCGATAATCGGTGAAAGGTTTCGCAAGACCATGCCCACACTACGTGGTAGAACAGTTGCGTTACTGTTTTTCGAACCCAGCACACGCACCCAGATGTCGTTCACCCTTGCAGCGAGGCGGCTCGGTTGTGACCTCATCAGCCTATCCGCAAGCTCCAGCAGCATCTTAAAGGGTGAAACCGTACTCGATACCGCCAGAAATATCGAGGCAATGGATGTCGACTTTGTCGTCGTACGCCACTCCGCACCTGGTATACCACATTTATTAGCCAGACACCTATCCGCATCCGTTATCAACGCCGGTGACGGTACACATGAGCATCCCACACAGGCGCTACTCGATGCATATACGATATGGGACTATTTTCGCAAACGCAACAAACCATTCAACCATCTCCGTATATTGATACTTGGCGATATACTGCATTCACGGGTGGCACGTTCCGACATATCCGCATTTAAGAAGCTCGGTGCCGACGTAGCAGTATGTGGGCCACCCACCCTCATCCCCTATGGGATAGAGGAGCTCGGTGTACAAGTGTATTACAACTTACCAGAGGCGCTCGCCGATCGTGACATCATCTACACGTTACGTATACAACGTGAACGTCAAGAAGGTAGCTACATACCCACACTACGTGAATATATAAAGTTGTATGGGTTAAACCATAACGTGCTACGTAAGTATGCACGTGAAGATGTAGTCATCATGCATCCAGGTCCTGTCAACCGCGGTGTGGAGTTATCACCCGAATTGGCAGACGATCCCAACCTATCCCTCATATTGCCACAGGTCAACAATGGCGTATTTATAAGGATGGCAATCTTCTACCTATTCTCACCCATCTAAGGAGGTACGATGTGGTTATTGTTATTACTATCGGCAACATACCCCCAAGAGGCCAAACTCCTCATCCACGATATATCCATGCTCTACGAGCTACCCCATCGTGGCGTAAGTATCGCCAACCGCAAAGCTGACACCGTATGGGTGTTCGGTACCCACGAAGCTATCGCCAACCTGCAAGCTGCGGGTTATAAGTTTCTACCTTATGAGCCACCCAAAATACATCCCAAAGGCTACCACGACTATGCAGCTGTAACCGCCAAACTCGACAGCATAGCGGCTAACTATCCCAACATCACCAAACTCATCTCCATCGGCCAATCCGTACAGGGGCGCGAAATCTGGGCCTTACTTGTGTCAGATCATCCCGATAGCGAGGAGGCCGAACCTGAGGTACGGTTCACCGGTACAATACATGGCAACGAACCCATAGGTACTGAGCTCATCCTCTACATGATAGATACGTTAACCCGATCCTACGGCGTGGATTCGTTCCTCACCTATCTTGTAAACACCCGCGAGATATGGTTTGTACCGCTGTTCAACCCCGACGGCCGTGAACTACATACACGTTACAATGCACACGGTGAGGACCTCAACCGCGACTTCCCCGTACCCGATGGCAGCCCCGGCGAGGATAACGACTACGAGTACGAACCCGAAACCGAAGCAATGATGAGCTGGTCGTACACCCAGCAATTCGTACTCTCGTGTACATTCCATAGCGGTGCGCTTGTGGTTAACTTCCCATGGGATTATTCACCCGACCCCACCCCCGACCACAACATGATACGTGAGATATCGCTCGGCTACTCACGGCTCAACCCCCCAATGTACCATAGCACTGTATTCGACAGCGGTGTAGTGTGGGGCTACTACTGGTATCCAGTCTATGGTAGCCTACAGGATTGGAGCTACCACGAGACCAGCTGTATCGACTTAACCGTTGAGCTATACGATGAGTATTGGCCCGACGCATCCATTCTACCACAACTCTGGAATGACAACAAAAACTCCATGCTATACATCATCTGGCGTGCAGGTACGGGGTTGACGGGCTCGATCACCGATGCAGTAACCGCTCTACCAATAGAGGGGTGTGAGCTCAACGTCATGGAGATCAACAAACCCATATGGGTTGACCCGCTCGTTGGCGATTACCACCGTATGCTATTAGATGGTATCTACACGATAGAGGTTACCGCACCTGGTTACCACACAACGGTCATACCTAATGTGGAAGTATGGTTCGATTCACTCGTACCGCTAAACATACAGATGTTTCCGCTCGAACTTGTCTCACTCTCCGGTCATGTGTTATCACCTGACAGCACACCATTGTATGCAACTATCATGATCACCGACCTGCTCGATACCACCTACGTACACACTGATACAAGTACGGGTTACTATCACACCACACTCTACCAGGGTACTTATTGGTTATACGTCACCAGCACCGGCTATGCAGGGGTGACACTCGATAATGTAACCATCCACAACGATACCGTTATCGATTTCGTGTTGTCACCACTTAACATGTATCAATACTTCTGTAACCCTGAACTCAACATACCCGATAAGGATGGTTGGGTAACCAGCTCACTCACAATAGGGGATTCACTCATTATCGACGATATCAA
>CBFDTI010000092.1:0-4429 GCA_965612795.1 uncultured bacterium
CTTTAAGCTGTTTAAACGCATATGCAGCAGTTTGCCCTGAAAAGGGGTAACCCGCATGTGGGACAATTATACCTAAGACGGGGGCTTCTATTTTCTTGTCTACTTTGTTGAGATACTCTTCTATTGTATTCTCCAAAAGCTTAGGATCGTCAGGATAAAATTGACCTGCAACCGCTGGTTCACGTACATCTTTGAACATATTACCTCCTTTACATCCTATAAATATTGATAACAGAATTAAGAAAAATTCCATCCTAATTTAATTATCTCTACATGGGGCAAGTCAACCCATTTCAGCAAGCAATGACATAGAGTGGACAGTAGGGATAAGGTGACTACCGTCGCACGATCCACCCGTATGTAGTTCCGTAAATCCTTCCCTACATGTAGCAAACGTAAACCCCAAGCTTATGGCTTTATCGTATACCCTGCGCATAAGTTCATACCGTATGGTGGAGGGTAAGTAATAAGTACGCTGGTAAGTTTCACCTTTTAAATAATAATGTTCGACGGCCTTGGCCCATTCAGGTAACACATTTTTGATCCTATTCCAGCCATCTGGACGTGGCTTTAGTGTACTTGCAACAATATGTAGCACGTTGGCCGATTTTGCCACGGCTAGCATTTCGTCAATCTCCTCATCTGTAAGCCTCCAGAATATGGGATCAATCCGCAGTATCGTTGGTATACCCTCATCGGCTAATCTCTTGATTGCTTTAAATCGCTCCTCCGGTGTGGGGGCACAAGGTTCAAGCTTCTTAGCTAATCGTTCGTCCATTGTAGATATTGAAAATGCGACCGCTACCCGCATCCTTTTTAATATATCGATGTCTCTGATAATGGTTGTGCCCTTCGTTATTATAAGAACTCGTACGGGGACGTTTGCCAATATGGAGAGTGCCTTCCTAGTGATCTCCAAGGTCTTCTCTTCGGGTGGATATGGGTCGGAACTGTTAGCAATGGAGATCAAAGCATTTGCCGGTAACTTCTTAATATCACGTACTAACCTGGTTTCAAGCTGCTTTTTGACTCTTATTTCATAGAAATTTGGTATATATGCGCTTGCATAACAATATACGCATCGATGGCTACATCCTGTGTAAGGACAAAATGAATATTTAGTTGGACATGTACATAGTTTGCCTCGCCACGGATCAAACGGCCTAATGATATTCATAGATTGAACGAAGGGATGCGGCCGAGAGGACTTGAACCTCCAGCCTCTGGCTCCGGAGGCCAGCGCTCTATCCTTTGAGCTACGGCCGCTTATTTGCGTTTATGGCGTTCACGTTTGCGACGCTTCTTGAGTTTATGTTTTTTGATCTTTTTCAGCTTACGCTTCCTACCGCACGGCATAAAAACCTCCTCAGGAGGCGGCGCCCGGATTCGAACCGGGGAATAGGGATTTTGCAGACCCCCGCCTTAACCACTTGGCTACGCCGCCCCATTTAAAGATAATCTAAAAAGTTGACCCTCAACCCTTTATCAGGCTACGTGCCTTACTTTCGGGTAAGAATTCAAGTTGATTACCTGATCGTACTATGTAGAGTTTGGACTTACGCTCATATCGATTACGTAATAGTTCTTCAGATAGTGGATCTTCAAGCAACCTCTGCATTGCACGTCTTAGTGGTCGCGCACCAAGTTCGGGGTCAAACCCCTCTTCCATTAGTAACTCCTTAGCGGAGCCGGTTAATACAAGCTCTATTTTCTTCTCTTCCCATACACGTTGTTTGATATCGTCAAACATCAATTCGACAATTTTGCCCATATGTTCAGGTGACAGAGGCCTAAACACTATGATCTCGTCTAACCTGTTGAGGAACTCTTTCCTGAAGTAATGTGTCACTTCTTCCAATATAGCGGAACGCATCTTCTCGTAATCGATTATCTCTTCACTTGGTGCAAACCCTATCCCACTTTTACGTATCCTTTGTGTACCTATATTTGATGTCAATATTATAACCGTGTTGCGAAAATCTACCTTCCTACCCCACGAATCTGTTAACACACCATCTTCTAAGATCTGCAACAATATGTTGTATACTTCTGGGTGGGCCTTCTCGAATTCATCAAATAATATCACCGAATATGGGCGTCTACGGACGGCCTCGGTTAGCTGGCCACCTTCTTCGTACCCTACATAACCGGGTGGTGCACCTATCAATCGTGATACGTTGAATTTTTCCATGTACTCACTCATATCAAGACGAATGAGTGCACTTTCTGAATCAAACAGGAATTCTGCCAACTTCTTTGCAAGGTAGGTTTTACCAACCCCTGTGGGGCCAAGGAACAGAAAAGATCCGATGGGTCTTTTTGGATCCTTTATACCTGTACGGCCTCTCCTTATTGCACGTGCTACCGCTTCTATTGCCTGGTCCTGGCCAACTACTTTTTTCTTGAGCTCATCCTCCATATGTAGTAAGCGTTCGGTTTCCCTCTGTTTAAGCTTAGAGATCGGTATACTCGTCCACACGGAGATAACCTCACGTATATCTTCTTCGTGTACTTTTCGGGGTTTCTTCATGGCGGCTTCCTCTATTTCGCGTAACCTCTCCTGTATCTTATGTTGTTCATCCCTTAAGCGGGCAGCTTCTTCAAACTCTTGGTGTGCAACACATTCATTTTTCTTTTTTATGATCTCCCGTAGTTTCTTCGATAACTTACGATAGGTGGGGCTCTCCTTCACACGTAGTTTTACCCTACTACCGGCTTCGTCGATCACATCTATCGCTTTATCTGGTAAAAACCTATCTGTGATATATTTTTCAGATAATATCACTGCTGCTTTTAAGGCTGCCGGTGTGTATATAACACCATGATGTTCCTCATATGTTTTCTTCAACCCCTCCAATATCTTTAAAGTTTCTTCAACAGTCGGTGGCGCTATGTGGACTGGTTGGAACCTACGTTCGAGCGCCTTATCGCGTTCGATATGTTTACGATACTCATCGTATGTGGTTGCTCCTATGCACTGTATTTCACCTCTTGCAAGTGCGGGTTTGAGTAAGTTTGCTGCATCGAGTGCACCTTCAGCTGCACCTGCACCTACTACTGTATGTACTTCGTCGATAAAGAGTATTATCTTTTGTGATGCTTCCTTAATCTCCTTAAGTACTGTTTTGACACGTTCCTCGAATTGCCCCCTATATTTTGTACCAGCTACCATTGCACCAAGATCGAGTGCCACCAGTCTCGCATTACGTAGGAAGTACGGTACCTCACCCCGCACTATCCTTTGGGCTATACCCTCAACGATGGCGGTCTTACCTACTCCAGGATCCCCTATAAGGACGGGGTTGTTTTTCTTCCTCCTACATAATATCTGGATGACACGCTCCATCTCCTTTTCTCTACCTATGACGGGATCGAGCTTACCTTCTTTGGCGAGTTTTGTTATATCACGACAGAAGTGGTCAATTGCGGGTGTTTTCGATTTCCTGTGTGCTTTCGGTGCCTGTGGGGTCTCACCTAATATGTTGAAAATCTCTGCTGCTACTGTGCTTATATCTGGTATACCCACTTCATACAGTATTTCAGCTGCTACATTGTCTTCGTCCTCCAATATCGCCAATAGTAGATGTTCGGTACCCACGTATGGGTGCTTATATTGCATAGCTTTCTCGCGTGCTAATTCGATTATACGGCGAGCTTCATCGTTAAAAGCGACAGGGCTTATGAATTGTGGTGTAAACCCATATTGCCTACCATACTCTTCGTGGATGATTTCGATCACTCTGTTAAGATCGATCCCCATACGTACGAGTGCGGTAACCGCTACCCCGCTGCCTTCTTTTATCATCGCCAAAAGTAAGTGTTCACTACCTGCACTACCTGCACCCATGGCAGTAGCTTCACGACGTGCTATTTTTAGTATCTGTTCTAACCTTCTTGTGAATTTGGGTTCCATCTTATACCCCGTAGTTCTCAAACCCGCTAAAATTACGTAACGGTATGGCTTTACCAGCTTCAAATACCTCACGTGCTACATATATAGGGGAACCTGTTCTCAATGCCAGTGCTATGCTATCACTTGGTCTTGCATCTATTTCTGCGACGCTACCGTTACATTCTAACATAATCCTTGCATAAAACGTAGAGTCCTTTATCTCACTTATTAGCACATGTAGCACTTTGGCATCGAGGCTGTCGATTATCTCCTTCATCAGGTCATGTGTGAGTGGCCGTTTAAATTCGTAGTGCTCGAGTGCTGCTACTATTGCCATAGCCTCGGGTTCACCTATCCATATGGGTAATACATAATCGCTATTCATATCTTTAAGTAGTACCACAGGGCCCTTGTTCTGTTCATCCCATATTACACGTGAGACCTCTACGTGTATCACTCTTCTACCACCCATATTTTTGCCTTTGCTTTAACTTCTGGGTGTAGGGTAACTTCAACCGTATAGACTCCTATCTCTTT
>CBFDTI010000093.1:0-4365 GCA_965612795.1 uncultured bacterium
AACATGTTCTACGACGGCGAGGAAGGTACCAACGACAAGCTCAGCATCTACCTACGCAATCTCATCACCAATAAGTGAATTAGACCTATGGCTCCGGTATCGCCAGATCCTGCGGCCCCTGCTCCGAAAGCTTAAGCTCAGGTGCGTTCTCACCCACTATCTCACGTATTATCTCGGCGTATTTGACCTTTTCACGTCCTAACCACGCAAGGAAGTTGGGATCCACCCATGGTTTGTATAGGTTACCAACCGACGTACCTGGCTCTATCTTGAAGTAACACGGTGCACATATCCTTGCAAGTTCGTGCGCTTCACGAAACCTATTGAATCCTCCCCATGCATCAAACAGATAGATATGCACATCTATCGGTATCCTGATGACCTTTCTGATCGATGCAAATGCCTGTAGCGATATATCACCGATCGGGTTAAACGTATTAGCGCCCAAATCTTCCAACAATTTCGCCCCACATGGGTTAGCATGCCCCGCATATATCGATACCTTAAACACAGTATTTGCGGGTATATCACCATTCTCACGCATCTGGTTGAGTAACCAAAGTACACCTTCATCCCACACCAGGAACCCCCTAAACCCCACATCTATACAACGCAATATATCCTCTATGTACTGTGCAACACTATCCGCACTACGGAACCTCAACCCACATGCCACACCCTCAGGTGTAGCTATCTGTCGCCCCACATCCCACGTAGCTCTTGGGCCCGGCGTTATGATCACCTCCACCCTTGCATCATGTGCAAGTTGTGCAAACCTTTTCAGTTCATCCCTCGATAACAACGTTGCCCCCATAACCGTACTTATAAGCCGATGTACTGGTACACCACGTTTGTCAGCTTCATCCAGCACAGCCTCACATACCTCAGGACGCTCAACTCCTGATATCTCTATCCTATAATGTGCACCATCAGGAAATCTCATCCCCGACGCCGGTAACCCGTAAAGATCACGCCCTGGTATACCATACTTCTCGATAAGTTTGCTTGCTCGCTTCATTAACCCCCCTTCGTTGAAAATTCAAACTTCTAAATTCTAAACCAAATTTCAATCCTCCAAATTCCAAACCTCCAACAACTCTCCCTTATCTTATATACTTACGGCTGTTTCCTTAAAATCTTAAAATGTGGTATATTGCCGATGACAACAACCCCTGCCAGCACTAAGTAACCTAACGCCACATCCCTGAAATCCCGTCTATATAACAAATACAATATCACAAACAGTAACACAATCAAAAGTGGCTCCCGCAAAATCCTCACCTTTATTTTATCTTTGATGTAATAGAAAAGCACCCCTATTGGAAACACCTTAGGTGTAATGAACAATACCACACCACCCAACGTCGACACCCCTCTACCGCCACGAAATTTCAACCACACAGGATAGCAATGCCCCAATACAGATAGCCCACCAACCACAAATATATGTAGTATAGGTAACCCACACCGCTTACCTATCCAGCACGCAAATATACCTTTTGACATATCCAGTAGCCATACAAGTACACCTTCAAGCTTACCCACGTTATCGTAGACATTACCTGCACCTGGGTTACCCGTACCCACACGCAGTATATCCACACCTTTACAACGAGCGACTATCCACGCAAATGGTATCGAGCCCACCAAATACCCCATAACGAATGGAACAACCCCATACATTACAAGAGGTCGATCTCTCTCAACATCTGTGTTATGTGGTCAAACACCTCCGTAGCACCTTCCTCTGAATCTATACCATGCGCTATGTTCTTCAGCCACCCTACTTTCTTGTAAGAACTACGTACATGGGTAATGATGAACTTTGCACTTTTGGGCAACACTATATCATCCCCCACCCCCTGCAGTATGAGGATAGGGGCTTCAATTCTTGGTAACAGTTGTCGCACTTCCTTGAGCGCTTCCTTCATACTCAGAAGCCCATTCACCGGTACGTGGTGATACATCGTACGTCCTTCCTTTGATGGCAGGAACCTCTTTATCGCACTCATAGCAGCTGATCCAATCTTCAACGGGCTTGTAACATAGACAGGTGCATTTAGGGTTACCACACCCCGTGGGTTACATTCAGCCGCTATATATAAGGCGATAGTTGCACCCAACGATACACCACCTACCAGATTCATCGGATATGCTTTCTCAAACTCCCTATATTCCTGCAACATAGCAGCCTTCCAATCCTCATAACTGGTTTTAAGGAAATCAAATATACACGTACCGTACCCCTGTTTACAGGTACCATGACCTGGTAACGTCGGTGTCTCCACGTGTACACCAACAGTTTCGAGCTTCTTCTTCAATGGTAGCCACTCCTCCGGTGTCTTCGTTATACCATGGATAAGAAATATCGCTGGTTGCATGTATGCCTCCTGATTAGTGTTTCGTATACGGTTTCATACTTCTCGATAACTTTATCAATATCGTGGGCAGCCGCTATAATACGTGATTTACGCCCCATAGCGGTACGTAGCTTGTTATCACCGAGTATAGTTACAAGCTTTGTCGCCAGATCCACTGGGTTACCGGGTTCAAAAAGGTAACCATTACCATCGATAAGCTCACGTAATGCATACTGGTTAGCTGCCACAAGTGGCAACCCACTCGCCATCGCTTCAATACATGCTATACACTGAAGCTCCGACTGTGATGGCATCACGAACACTGAAGCTAACTTGAACACTCGTACATAGTCATGTTCATTTAGGAAACCAACAAACGTCACATGTTTATCCAACTTAAGTTTAGCAACAAGTTGCTCCAAATACCCACGATGTAGGCCATCACCCACGATAAGCAAATGTACATCCATTTTGGTCAAAACGTGCTGTATCGCTTTTATGAGCACATCGACACGCTTCTCTTCGCTCAACCTACCCGCATACAGGATTATAGGTAGATCCGGTAACTTCAACCTCTCTTTCAAATCGTCACATCTCCGATTAATATTAAACTTATCGAACTCTATCCCATTAGATATGGGGATAACCTCCCTTTTAACACCATGCAGTTTGAGCAACTCCGCCGCCGTACGTGTAGGTGCCGTCACTATATCTCCACAATTGCAAAAATTAACTATGATACGCCACGTATTATTAAGTATTGCTGAACGGGTGGCACCATCGAATATACCAGCTTTTGGTACAAACATAAGGAAGCTCTCAGGTAACAGATGGTTAGTGATCACCACCGGTATATGACACCATCGTGCCACCCACAACGCACCATGTCCAACAACAAACGGATGATGTATATGCACTATGTCTGGGTTGAACATCCTAACCTTCGTCATCACAGGTAAGGGTATGATAGGTGTCCTTATCTCCTTGAAATATGGCAACGGTATCGAATGCACGTACGTAACACGATAATTATCATCAGCCTGCAGTGATCCACCTCCCACATCTGGGGTGACCACCATCACCTTATGTCCCTTAGCAGCTAATGCACGGGATATCCTATACACAGCATAGGCGCTACCAATAATCTGTGGATAAAAACAATCGGTTGCAAATAACAGTTTCATTTGACTGGAAGCACTTCAGTTGAATATATACCTAAATATGTAACGTCAAGCTACCTAACGCAACGCGTACATATGGTTGGTGTAACCCCTCTCACCAATCTATCGCGCCACTTGCCACACCTCGACCCCCACACCGCCAGTATCTGGCCAGCTTCTTTAAGCATTACCACTTCACATTCATTGGGACAGTCTTTACAGATAAACGTGTCACGTTCGAGCTCCACTTCACATATGCGGAACCCTTTAAACCGTGTCTTGCCGCCCGTACTTTGTATGTGATTACGTGCAAGCATTGCCACCCCTATAGCACCCATAAACTTATGGTACGGTGGCACTATAACATCCAACCCCAATATTTTGCGGAACGCCATCACCATACCTTTGTTGCTAGCGACACCACCCTGAAACAACACAGGTGGCAATACCTCCTTACCTTTGGCTACATTAGCAAGAAAATTACGTACAAGTGCTTCACACAACCCTGCGATAATGTCTTCCTTTTTGTAGCCCAGCTGTTGTTTATGTATCATGTCAGATTCGGCAAACACTGTACACCTACCCGCAATCCTTGCAGGTGACTTCGCCCGTAATGCATAATCACCAAACTCCTCAATAGGGATGCCAAGCCTATTAGCTTGGTGATCAAGAAACGACCCCGTCCCTGCTGCACATACTGTATTCATGGCAAAATCCACCGGCACACGATTTCTTACGATGATGATCTTAGAGTCCTGTCCCCCAATCTCGATTATCGTCCGTACGTTGGGTTCATACTGTAATGCTGCTACAGTGTGTGCCGTTATTTCATTCTTCACCACATC
>CBFDTI010000094.1:0-4034 GCA_965612795.1 uncultured bacterium
CAGATCTGCGATATGATAGGTGAGCATGGCGAACCGTTGATACCTGATGGTGCGCGTGTGCTTACACATTGTAATGCGGGTGCATTGGCGACTACTGGTATAGGGACGGCGCTTGCCCCTATATACAAGAGTTGGGAGAAAGGTAAATCATTACATGTGTATGTGGGTGAGACACGGCCTGCTTTACAGGGGGCACGGCTTACGGGTTGGGAGTTGATGCAAAACGGTATACCAGTGACGTTGGTGGTTGATAACGTACGTGGGTATATGTTTGAGAAAGATATGATCGACCTGGTAATCATAGGTGCAGATAGGATAACAAAGAACGGTGATGTGGTCAATAAGATAGGGTCATACGAGATAGCGGTACTGGCTAAACATCACAATATTCCATTCTATGTGGCTGCACCGTACACGACGTTCGACCCAAACATCGAGAAAGGTACGGATGTGACTATCGAGGAACGTGCTCCACACGAGGTGACCGAAATCGCAGGCGTAAAGATAGCACCTGATGGTATCAAGGTGTTCAACCCTGTCTTCGATATAGTGCCACACGAGTTGATAACCGGATACATAACGGAGAGGGGGGTGATCACAAAGTTCACCTAATATATAGGAATCTAAATGGTGGGGGTGGCTCTCCTGTGCGTGATAAACTCAAGCTTAGTACGTGTATATGCACCTATACATGAGGTGAAGCTAACCCGTGACGTGGAACTTGTAGCAGTGTTCAAGGATAGCTTTGATTTAATCGTCAAATCATATGCGGAGATACCACCTTATCCGTACAGGGTGATCATTGAGGATATGGAGCAGGAAATCCTATCCCGTAAGGAGGGGTACCATTCATTTGATGGGTTTGTTGACACATTTACCCAGATAGCGATTAACCACACACATATTGCGGTGCTCGACACTATTGGATGGAGTTACGAAGGGCGTCCTATACTGGTGATGAAGCTGTCAGATGACCCACAGGTTGATGAACATGAACCAGCGCTACTGTTTGTGGGGCTACATCATGCACGTGAATGGCCGTCACTGGAGGTGGTGCTGTTCTTTGCTGATACGTTGACGAAAGCGTATGGTCACGATAGTTTGATCACCGAATTGATAAACTCGTGTGAGGTTTACCTTTTGCCATGCCTTAACCCCGACGGCTATGTGTATTGTCATGATGAAGGAATCGATTGGCGTAAGAATCGCCACTATTTTGAGGAGTTTGACACATACGGGGTGGATTTGAATCGCAACTATGGGGGTGCAACAAACGGTGATTACGAAGGTGATTGGGGTAGTCTCGTCTCGTGGGCGGTTAGCCATTACCCTAGAAGTCCGATCTACACAGGTGAAGCACCGTTTAGTGAACTTGAAACCCAAGCTTTGCGCGATTTGATACTACAAGAGGATTTCGTATTTGCGGTCACTTACCACACGTATGGTGAGCTGGTAATCTGGCCGTGGGGTTATACCTTAGAGCGTGCACCTGATTCCACGATACTGGAGGATATAGGTTACGAGATGGCATCCCGTATAACACGTCAATCAGGTTACGGTACATACACAGCGCAACAGTCATCCATGTTGTATCCCACGAGTGGTGATATGTGTGATTGGCTATACGGGTATTCGCTCTATGTGAGGGGGTACCCTACATTCCCATATACGGTGGAGACATGTTCGGAGTTTCATCCACCTGCGGAATGTATTCACCAGATTGTACGTGAGAACTTTGACGCTGCAGTGTACCTGATGGCTGTTGCTGATAGTATACGTGGGTTACGTGTGCCATGGATAGTAAGCCCAGTGATTACAAATGCTGATTATTGGGATACGATACTTACTGTGGAGTGGCATCCACCCGTACCGGGGTACCGTTATGCGCTTGAGAAGAGTATTGGTTGGTCATGGTATATCGATAGCGCTGAATCTGAAACTAACTGGTGGGTAAGTAATGGATTTGTACGGTCGGATGATCGAAGCTATTCAGGTAGCTATAGCTATTTTTCGAACCTCGACGAATACGCAGCTGAACATACACATTGGATGGTAACCCCTATAGCGTTTCCGGTTGATACGGCTGACACTGTAACGTTTGCTATATGGTATGATATCGAATACCTTTGGGATCGTGGGTTCTTTGAGGTATCCACAAATGGTAGGGAATGGTACGTTATTGATAACTTTACTGGTAGTTCGGATGGATGGGAGGTTAAATCCTATCCACTGCAGGATTATGCAGGTAAGTCAATATACTTGAGGTTCAGGTACGAAGTCGACATGAATGAATTTGGGGAAGGTATGTATGTTGATGATATAAAGATCCAACGTCCCGATACCGTGATCACCATCGATACGTGTATAATCGATACGTTTTATAGCTTTGTGGTCACACCAGGTACTTATTACCTGCGTGTACGTGGTGGAGGTACAAGAGGGTGGGGTGACTGGAGTGCTTGGTATCGTGTCACGACAGAAACTGGTATCGTATCGTATAGTGCTAAGGGATGGCATGTACGACCTGCCATCGCTACGAATGCGTTGGAAATACAGCACGAAGGTGATGTTAAGTTGAACATGTTCGACATTATGGGTAGGAGGGTGTACGAAATGCAGCTCAATGGCCATGGGGTAACGAAAGTATCGGTTAAGGATCTACCGCCAGGTGTATACTTCATACACGATACGAAAGGTATCACACAACGTATTGCCGTCATTAGATGAGAACAACCCATGTGAGGGGTAACCCCTATTTATTGAGCTTAACCGCAATAATTGTGGGGTTGGGGTGTTGGGTTGCATTTTACAGGGTTTATGGTGGTAGGCTAATCAACATGTTTGTGGAAGCTGGTAACACGCTTAATGTCTGGCATATGGTGGGCGGTATAATCTTCATAATCGTTACCGTACCGATACATGAGTTATTGCATATGGTGATAGCGTGTAGGTTTGTATCACTTAGTAACGTACATATCAAACCCGGTATAATTGCATGGCAATCTCGGGTGGATAAACCCCTATCACGTAGCCAGTTCATCCTATACGCATTGTTTCCAGGTATGGTGCTATCGGTGGGTGGGCTGGTAAGCTTCTTTGTGATTGGCTCACCATATATAAAATTACTATCTGTGATACTTTGTATAATCGGTATTGCGGGTGCTACAGGGGATTGGTGGTTCACAATACAGGTGATGAGGTTGCCGCATAACGTACGTATAATCGATGAGGGTATAGAGTTGAGGATATTGGATAATGAAGAAGAATGACTAAAAGTTGCACTATTTAAGTCGCTCCTTGAGCTTACTCTCTAGCAGTGGTATAGCATCGGGTGTGAGCAAGTAATTTGCTATTTTTGCCCATGTAGCAAGTGATGGCTTGTAAGGTTTGTACCGGTGTTGTAACTTTTCGATATATTCGGGCGCTTTCAACCTAAAATCTATTGCGGGTAGGTGGTAGATCTCGTCGATGAACGATAGTAACCACAACTTTTCTTGTGATTCATCCTGTATGTAACCCATGGGTAGATGTACCTTTATGTGGTCGAGCATACGTTCGGCTATTTGCTCCTTTTGTGAGTCAAACACCTCTGGTGGTAACTGCCTTATCCTGTGGAGGGCTCTATCGATACCTGTAAACCTCGTAACCTGACCTGCTGCTTGTGGGTGTGGTGGTATCAAACATGGGGTGTAATCATCCAGCACACGGAGCTGATGGGGTTGCAAGATGCTCTCAACCTCATGTGCAAGCTGTGCTATGCTATCGTAATACGTTACCTGTAGCTGGTGTATTGTATGTTCAACCTTATGTACATGCGATTTGAGGGCGGCTGGGATAGGGTCACCTTTTATGAGAATATGCTTTAGTTCGTTAAGCGCATTTAGCAGATCGGATTGATAGGGCTGAAGCTCATTGATAAGCTCATCTTGTAGCTCAGCTGCAGCACGTGCTCTGGCGGTGATAAACTGCAACTGAAATGTGTCGAGCTCCAACCCATTAATGAGGTTAAGCAATTGTATCTGGTGGGTGAGTGT
>CBFDTI010000095.1:0-3977 GCA_965612795.1 uncultured bacterium
GCTGCTATATCATCGTTTATGCCGGTATCACGTGCAATAGCGGTGGGTGAACACACTGGTAAGAAGATAGGTGCACTCAACACGTTATCAAACCTGGGCTCCGTTGTTGGTGGCCCATTTGGTGGCCTATTTTATGATAAGCTAACCCATATAGGGGTGGTGGACTTACGGGTTATATCGTACTCGATACTTGGTGTGATGATGTTGTTATTTCTGGTGTTTATACGACCACGGGTTGGGGTTGACAGATGATTCGATATGGTTATATCAATACCTGGGGTCTTTGAAGTCTTATAGGGGGTTAAAATATTTTTCAAAAGGGGGTAAAATGTGGGTTTTTGTAGCTATATTAGTTGGCAGTATAGCGGATTGGCCAATGTTTCAGCATGATCCATTACATTCAGCCTATCAGGAAGGTATCGGTACGCTCTGTCGTGTAGAGGATGTACAGATTGCATGGAATATCTATATCCCAGGTTGGCAGATAGGGGGTGCGCCAGTCACCGGTGATATCAACAATGACGGTAAAACCGAGATTCTTTTCTGCTACGATCATAACCTTATGGCGGTTAGTGGTACAGATGGTACAATCCTGTGGGAGTTTAATGCCGACCTTAGAGGGACGACCCCACTCATTGTTAACATAGACGGTAAGCCAAACGTCTTTATAGCAACAAATGATGGAAAAGCCTATATGCTTAATGGAGCCGATGGCTCTATAGTGTGGTCAGCAACAGCATTTCCAGGCGACAGCATGAAATTTAATAACTCGCCTGTTGCTAAAGACATAGATGATGACGGTACGATTGAAATATTCTTTGGCACCCGTGGTGGGGTAATCCATGCACTTAAGGGTGATGGCGTTTCTCTCTGGAGTTATCCTTTGCCTGATGGAGACTACACAACAAGTGCACCTGCAATCGGTGATATAGATGGTGACGGTAAGGATGAAGTTGTGGTACATACCATACATGGTAGGGTGATAGCACTCGATGCAACCACTGGTACCAAGGAATGGGAATTCTACAGGCCAGAGAATTGGGGTCGTAGCTCACCTTCGTTAGGTGATATTGACGGTGATGGTGATTTAGAAATAGCAGTTGCGACAGATATACATAGTCCATCCGACGCCTTATATATGCTGGACGGTAATGGCACAGTCTTATGGCAATTCCCAACCGGTGTATATTCAGATATGACGCCTATCATAATCGATGTGGATTATGATGGTCAAAAGGAGGTGCTTTTTGGTACATCATGGGGGGATGAAGCCTTCTACTGTCTTGATGCGCTAACCGGTGACGTAAAGTGGCGGGTTGCGTACCCGGGTTATAGTTTTGGTAAACCCTCTGCATCTGTGGCTGATATCGATGGTGACGGTCACTTGGAGGTTATAGCAGTTGCAGAGATTTACAGCTACCAAGGTGGTATGATAGCTGCGATAAATCATGATGGTACAAAATTATGGGAGTTCGAGCATCCACCTGAGCTTGCAGTTAACTGGTCATGTAAAGGGCCCACGATCGCCGATGTGAACAATGACGGGTACTTAGATATTGTATGGACAAGTTGCCTCTATCCCGGATGGTCACCTGGAGGCTACCTCATAGTGATACCAAGCCCCGCACCTCCAAATGTAATTCGGGTTACAGATACGTACGGGATGCCGGGTTGGGAGGTATCGGTACCTATTGAGATGACGAACTCAGAGGAGGTTGCTGGCATACAATTCGTTATGGCGTTTGACAAGAATTATATCACCCCCATAGGAGTGGAACTTGGCACCCATGCCAGCAGTATGGACGATCCTATGTATAATATCTGGGATGATTCAATAAAAGTGTGCATATTCTCAACTTCAGGCAATACGATACCTGCTGGTGAAGGTGTAATTGTGAAATTGGATTTCTACATCGATTCAACCGTCACTGTAGGTGATAGCACATTGTTACAATTGGTAGATGTGAGGGTATCGAATCCTGACGCCCATCCAATACAATTCGATATCCAGGATGGGTGGTTATACTTTACGGAGTTGATGAAGGGCGATATCAACTGCGATGGACAGATCGACATATACGATGTTGTCAGATGTATCAATATAATACTGGGTATAGGTACACCACCTTCCGACTATGAGTTATGGGCAGCTGATGTAGTGCCGCCGCCCGACGGTGATGGTGAAGTTAACATACTCGATGTGATAGGGATCGTGAAGCTCATCCTGCATGAGGAGATAGGTGTGGGTGGCCCACCCGTGGTGGCATCGGTTGAGGTCGGCACACCCATATTTAATTCCGGTAGCAGTGCTACGGTAGCTGTGAAATTGTCCACCAACGGTGATATAGGAGGGGTGCAACTTATGTTCAACTACGAGCCCGCCGTTGTGAATATCACCGGAGTAAAGCTTAACCCCCTTTATGATGGGTTCAAAGTAGCCCATAACGCAAAAGATGGTGAATTAAAAGTGCTCATCTACAGTGAGACCGGTGATCACCTACCTGCAGGTGAGCATGAGTTGTTAGAGATATCAGTGAACACATCCAGCAACCTATGTGATCCCCCACTGATACTCAAACATGCTGTGGTGGGTACAAAGGATGCGAGGCTCGTAGCTACTACAATTATGCAGCCATCGTTGATGCTGGTGGTTACACCTAACCCCATAATATATCGTGCCACAATAGAATGTTATACTGGAGATGGATTACCGGAGATCACCATATATGATATGATGGGCCGTGTCACGGCTACCCTCAACCCGATAGAAAAAGAAGCGCACCACTATATAGCGGTATGGGATATCGACGGTAACATATGTAGTGGCCACTATTTCCTAAGGGTGAGGACACACAGGGCACAGCTCATCAAGAAGCTAACAGTGATACATTGAACACCTGATTAGGGTGTTAGAAATCCTTCAGCTGCTGGCTTAATCCACCCCTGTCGTATTCTAGTGATAGTAACCCCTTAGGTGTGGGGATGTTTTCAATTTTCATATACGCATCTGATGGTAGATTAACGTCTACGGTGACATCACCAGCTTCAACCTGCAAACCCACCAACCCACGCATTATGAGGTCGATCACCCATGAGTGTTGGTAATCGTTAACACCACGGAACAACGACGGTATACCCGTATCTGGGTGATAATGTTCGTAACAATTAGGTGTACCATCGGGGAAGAACATCATTTCAACAAATTTAAGTATAAATTCACGTGCTTTGGCTTTAAATTTGTGATCGAGCTTGCTTAACCTTATCAACACATCGGCAACATGTGAGTTAGTCATCGGCCATACCCTGCCGTTCCATGGGCAATTCATGCGTTCACCTTTCCAGTAACCTAACGCACTATAATGTGGATCGTCCTTACTCAATGTACGTACGGGGTAGGTACTCCAGAACTCGTCGGGATTGAAGAGATGGTTGAGCGCACCCATATGTCTATCGCTAACAATATCCGTGTAGAATGGATAGAAGCCGGTTACAGTTTTTACCCTAACTTTCTCCCTCCTTATAGGGTCGTAATCATAGAAGAATCTATCTCTCGCATCCCAACAGTAATTAAGTAATGCGTGTTTAATCTTGAGTGCCCCCTCTCTCCATTTAGTGGCCTCATGATGTTTGCCAAGCTTATCCGCAAGCCAAGCCAATGCTTGCTTTAACGAATATATGTAAACTGTGACATCTACACCTTTCAACCTTATGGGTTTGGCCATATCCGCATCCTCACGTACCCATGTGTAGCGGGGGTTGAATTCCTGACCTGTTTCAAAGTGATCGATTATATCGTAGAGCCCCATACCTTCAGGGTCGCGAATTTTATCAAAATACCCTACGTATCTTTTGAACCCCTCATATGCGGTATGGGCAAATTCAATGTTCGGATGTAATTCTAATAAATACCTAAGCGCCCTACCCCAATCACCATGATAGAAGGTTACACATCTATCAAGGTGTATCCTACCAGGTAG
>CBFDTI010000096.1:0-3910 GCA_965612795.1 uncultured bacterium
GGAGCTCAAACGTGAGGAGCTGGAGTTGGGCGATCTTGTCTTCTTCACACGTCATGTGGGGATATACGGTGGGGGTGGTGAATTCATACACTCCAGCCGTACACAGGGTGGTGTGTATTTGAGTAGTTTCGACCTACATTCACCACATTATGATGAGAGGTTGGCGAACGATTTTGTGACCGGGAGGCGTATTGTTACGACGACCTAAGGATAACAAAGCGGTGTTCGAAGAGATACGCAGTTTACTTACTGAACAGCGTAACCCACGTAGCTTGGATATAGATACAAAATCGATACCTGAGATACTGGAGATAATCAATGAGGAGGATCATCTTGTTGCACCCGCAGTTAAAAAAGAGATACCCTACATTGCGAAAGCAGTTGAGTTGATAGTGGAATCGTTTAAAGAGGGTGGACGTCTCATATATGTAGGTGCAGGTACATCAGGTAGGTTGGGTGTATTGGATGCAGCCGAATGTCCGCCAACATTTGGTACACCACACTGGATGGTACAGGGTATAATTGCAGGTGGTTACGGTGCACTGGTACATGCGGTGGAGGGTGCCGAAGATAATGCAAAAGCTGGTATCAAAGCCATACGCCGTAGACGAGTTAGCCCACGCGATACTGTTGTCGGTATAAGTGCATGTAAGCGTACACCATTTGTTGTGGCAGCTATCGGTGAGGCAAGCCGTAGAGGGGCGAGAACTATATATGTGACTGCTATACCACGTGAAAAGGTCGATATACAAGCAGACGTTATAATAGCACCAGTGGTGGGGCCCGAAGTTATTATGGGGTCAACTAGGATGAAAGCCGGCACAGCTACTAAACTCGTGCTTAATATGTTGACAACAGCATCGATGATCAGATTGGGTAAAGTGTATGGCAATATGATGGTCGACCTACAAGCTACCAGCCAAAAGCTGATCGAACGCTCAAAACGCGTGATAATGATGGCTACGGGTGTAGACTACGAGACCGCTGCTAAATATCTGAGGCTCGCAAAAGGTAGCGTTAAGGTGGCTATCGTCATGATACTCGGTAAAGTTAACTATGATGAAGCAGTCAGGAGACTAGAAAAGGCAAACGGTTTCGTACGCTACGCAATAGAAGGCCAATAATCTAGACACCAACACCATAAATAGCTACTCAACTACTTGACAATCTTCTAACCCTTATATTTTGACATATGGGTCAAAAATTGACCCATTGGTTAAAATGGTGGGGTGGCACATATTGGATTGATGTGGATTTGTTCAGGAGGAGCGATGTGTCCGAAGTTAACGGAGCAGATCAAAAATTTACGCAAAACTGCCATACTTGAAGCTGCTAAAGTTGTATTTGCGCGGTATGGGATAGATGGGGCCAAGGTGGACGATATTGCCGCACGTGCTGGTGTATCAAAAGGCTTGGTATACTTCTATTATAAAGGGAAGGAGGATCTACTTTTCAACCTATTGAAGGAGGAGTTCGACAAGTTACACAATTTCATCGAGGAGATACGTCGAACCAAGTCAGAATTTACTGCGAAGTTACAGCGGTTGGTATCTGGTGTGTTGGAGTATTTTGAGGAGAATCGCGAATTCTTCTGCATATTCACACCTGGTAGGGGAGGGTTCACCAAGGAACGTCGGCCCAACCTCATAAAACGGGTACTACCACGCTATATGAAGACGTTCGATCTACTCAGCAAGTTCCTTCAGGAAGGTATCGATCAGGGAGTGTTGAGGCCTATCGATCCCATGTTCATGGCACACATCTTACAGGGTATGTTGCATGCGCTTGTTGTACAGTGGTTACTTGCCAAAGATTTATCCCTCAAAAAGTATGCCCCTCTTATTGTGGAGGTCTTCATGGAGGGTGTAAAAAGGAGGTAAAATGTGGCTTATATTTCTGCTTATAAGGGTTTTGACGCTCGACGATGCCATAGAGCTTGCACTACAGAACAATAAGGAGCTACTCGCCGAGCGTGAAAAGATCTACGAACGTCGCTATGAAGCTATAGAAGCGAGGGGTAATCTATTTCCACAGATAAAATTTGATGCCGGATATGTTAGATTATCCGCTGTCCCTGAGATGCACTTCATGGTACCCATATACACGAAGATGCCGATAGCTATTAGGGATCCGATCACAGGCCAGATAATAGCGGTTACGGACAGTATACCCATATTTACCGGTATGAAAGAACAGGTCGTTTCGATGGGCAAACGTGATAATTACTCCATCGGGGTGAGCATTTCGCAACCTATATTCACCTGGGGTAAATTATATCGTGGCTACGAGATCGCTAAGATAGGGCTTGAGATAGAGAAACAACTGTATGCACAGAAAGAGGCGACACTTAAGCTACAGGTGAAACAGACCTTCTTTCAGGCATTGCTCGCCAAAGAGATGGTTAAGGTAGCCCAAAAAGCATATGAGGAAAGGGAGGATTATCTGGGAGTCGTAGAGTGTCAGTACGCAAACGGTGAAATACCCGAGATTAATCTACTCCAAGCAAAATGTGAATTATTAGAGGCACATCAACAACTGATTGCGGCACAAAACAACTACGAGCTGATACTCAATGCACTCAAAAATATAATAGGGGTGCCTATTACCGAGGAGATCGAACCCAAAGGTGAGCTACGTTATGATACCACCGCTATCACATTGGATGAGGCGTTACAGCTGGCGCTTAAGAATAGGGCTGAAGTGAAGATGTTGGAACTAAGTAAACAGGCTTCCAGAAAGGTGCTTGAAATTGCACGTGCGAGCAACAAACCCAACCTCATCCTTATGGGTAGTTACGAGTATCAACGCCCATACCACTATTTTGAAGATAAATGGGGTAAAACCTGGAACATAACAGTTGCACTATCATGGCCTATATTTGATGGATTAAAGACCTATGCCCAGATACGTAAAGCAGAACATGCACTTAAGGCGACGGAGTTATCACTGAAACAAGTTGTTGATGCTATTAAGCTTGAGGTTCAGCAGTACTACTTAAAGATGCGCGAAACCGAGAAACAGCTAACCGTAGCACGTGAAAACCTGAAGCTTGCCGAACAGACATACGAGATGGCACAAACCCAATACAAAGAGGGTATCATAAGTGATACCAAGTATCGTGAGATCAGGTTAATGGTGGATAAGGCACGCCTTCATTACCTGCAGGCGTTGGCAGAGTTCAACATTGCCAAAGCAGGATTAGAAAAAGCAGTAGGGGAGGCACTATGAAACGCGTTATAACAGTGGTGATTGTGGTGATCATCATTTTGGGCTTGTTTGGAGTAGGGGTAGGGCTAAGGTTACGTACACTCAAGCGTGCTATAAAGGTGGCAGAGGTAGAGCGTAAGGTACCGGTTAAGGTTGAGATAGTGAAATTATCTACCATAAGTAAAACCATCAAGTTAGTGGGTCTCGTAAAGGGTGAGAAAGAGGTTCAAGTTCTACCTCATGTAGCGGGTAAGCTACTGGCTACCAAGGTTAAGGAAGGTGATTACGTACATAAAGGTGATGTCATTGCATTAATTGATCGTGATGTGGTGGGTATGAAATTCGAACCTTCTCCAGTGAAATCGCCTATCAGCGGTATCGTAGGTAGGGTATATCTTGATCCCCGCAGCCCGGTGGCACCAGCCCAACCCCCACTATTCCAGGGTACTCCCATAGCGCTTATCGTCGATATTGACAGGGTACGGGTAGCGATCAACATACCCGAACCCTACAGTGGTAAGGTAGAAGAAGGTACACCGTGTAGGGTAACCTGTGATGCGTGTCCCGATACTGTATTCCATGGTAAGATACAGCGGCTGGCGAGTGTGCTCGATCCCATCACACATACGCAATATGCGGAGGTGCTTGTGGATAACGATCGCCATTTATTGAAACCCGGTATGTTTGCAGAGGTTGAGCTACT
>CBFDTI010000097.1:0-3886 GCA_965612795.1 uncultured bacterium
GAATATATATTGTCGAAGATAGGAACATTGCTTGCGGGTAGGGCAGCCGAGAAGCTGGTACTCAATACAGTGACCACCGGAGCGGCTAATGATTTGGAGATGGCCACCCAATTGGCACGTAAAATGGTAACCGAATGGGGTATGAGTGAAAAACTGGGCCCTGTCACATTTGGTAAGAAAGAGGAACATATCTTTCTTGGAAAAGAGATAGGGCGACCACGTGACCATTCTGAACACATAGCCGAGATAATCGACGAGGAGATACGCAACATCGTACATGAGCAAGAACAACGTATCGAGAAACTATTACGCGAACATTTACCAGTGTTGCACAAGATTGCGGAAAAATTGCTGGAGAAAGAAACGCTTACGGGTGAAGAGATAAGAAAAATACTCGAGGAATACAGAAAGCAGAACTAACCTACCTACTTGTTTATCCGTGGAATAATTTCAAAAATCACAGTACCGGAGTGAGGTACAACGCGTGGATCCAGACATTGTACCTGTGCATACTCGCCAGGTGAGGCTAGCCCTAAAGTGGAGGGGTCGATACCGCGGCTCAGTGCTACATAATAAGGTAAAATTGACGCAAGTGAGTGCATGCAGAGAGGGATGGTTGATACAAGTTTAAAACCTTCTTTTATGATGAACTCATCCCCTACTTTATACACAGGGCAATGACCACGAACCTCTTTTACTCTTACGATGAGATCTAATGGATTCCCAACCATGTATGTAATAGGAAATCCAGCCTTCCGATTAATAGCGATACACGTGCCATCACCGTATAACCAAAGGCGGCACCAAACCCTAACATAAGGAACCATCTACCCAATATAGTGATCTTGCCCAATGCACCCTTATGTTCACGTGAAAAGTAGAAAAACAGCAATACACAGGTTACGATGATGAGCACAAGTAGCTTATTGAGGTAGTATGTACTCACTATCTCGATAGTAGCTGGTGGTATGGAGATTATTGTGCCTTCAATTTGTTTGAAGATATTTGTTTGAAAATATGCAGGTATGGCAAGGCCTGCACCCATACCCATGACGTAGGCCATGGGCCATCTTGATAGCCATGCATGGCGTGGGCTTATCCTACCTAACATCATTATGGACAATATAAGTGGAGGTATGATAAGCAATTCCTTTGTGTGGAATGGCGAAATGAATAACACCCTAAGTGGATCATATATTAACGGTACAACAATCTGTTGCCATATGATGAAATATAAGAAATAACCCACAGATACACCAATGTAAAGGTGTTCGGCAAACTTATAGAACGGATTGTCTTTATAAAGAAATGAATATATTGCGAGCGTTAACAGCGCTGCTGCCCAGATCCAGGGATCGTGACTTATAGCCATTACCTACCTTCCTGACGTCTTATGAAGAAGAAAGCAATATTACCAACTATTATTAGTAACACGATGAAGATATGGACAAATGACTGTGATGACATTTGTACACCCACACGGTGTTGTACCTCAGGTATCCTCATGTAACCAGCCTTACGTACGAGCTCTGCGTATTCGGCGGCACCTTTGAGCCCACCAAGCATACCAACGAATTGACCGGTAGCCAGGTATGCATAGTAAAGGGGTGCCATAACTGCGGTTGCACCTGTTGCTACAGCTTGCCCGTAACGTGCATTAGCATAGAGGATCCATGCGTCAGGATAACCGGCACCGCTTAATGATATCACAAGATCTATATGTTTATAATTATGAATCTCGCGCATCATAGGGATATCTTCAAGTGATGTACCATATGCATCACGAGGGAATACCCTATGGATATCTTCACCTATACCGAGTATAACGGCTGAGAGCCCCGGTTTGTAACCAAGATTCACGTAATCTACACCATATTTACGATCAGGATACGCTCTACGGATATTCTCTAATACGATCTCGATCATACCGGGGCCTGCAGGCGCGAGTGTCATGAAACCAACCTTTATACCTCTGGATAGCGCATGCTGTGCGATAGCATATGCCATCGGTAGCAATTCGGGCATTGTCGAGGGTTCGAAATCCATCGAAAGCAGTATAAAATGGCCGGGCGGCATATTATCTATTGTATCGAATAGGCGTTTGACAGGTGGGGTTGCTGGTATAGGGAGAATAAATTCAAGTATTAATGGTAACGATGCACATATGGCCACACCTAAGTAGATCCAACGTCGGTCGAGGCTGGACACTTTCTGCCACATTATTCACCCCTGCCTAAGTAACTGCGTTCTATCCCCAATATTATTTTGAGCGACATACATATCGCACCGAGCGCTATACCTATCAATAAGCCACGCTGTGCTGCCATATTGGGATATGCCATTATCCATTCAGCTAACCCTGGTAATGAGAACTTACCCCACCTTATGAACGAACCTACCGGTACACGACCCAACATTATGATTATGGCAACTACAAGCAGGATTGTAGCATCTATGTTACGTGCTCTAAATGCACGGAATGAAGCTGATGCGATATAAAATGCGAGCAACGAGAAAACTGTGGCACCAAGTGGCGCATAGACGTATTCGTACATTTTGTCAAATGGTGTACCAGCACCGGTACCATAAGTGAAACCAAGAATCGTCATAACTATGAAGGATACAATTGTAACGATGCTATAGCCCCAACCTGCACGTTTGCGGGTAACTTTTGTAATATGTGAACGCATGAGGCTGATAAGCCCCAACATAAACGTAAACGCTGATATTATCCTGTACCAGTTAAGTGCCTCGGTATATACCGTTCTGAGTATGGGATGTGGGGAGAAAAACTGTATGATCATTACGACACCTGCGATGAAAGCAAGGGTAAGTGGGCCCCTGCGTCTCATGAACCTCCCGTTATTTTGAAGATGGTAAGGAATAGGTTACTCTTGGTGAGGAGTATAATAATGCTACCAAGGTACGTGAGTATAAGAAGCATCATTTTGAACCAATCCTCAGTCTTGATCGTAGCCACAAGATCAGGACGCCTAGATAGGTACGCGCTTGCAGCGTATAGCTCCTCACCTATGATTGTGTAATCACATGCGGCAACAAAGAATGGTAACTGCATTATCGCATCAGTAGCTGCTACTTGAATGGCGCCACTCATATTACCAGCTTCCGCAAGTATCAGTGATTCAGCGTAGAAGTAGCCAATGAAGAGATTCGTGGCAGGACGTTCACGTACCATAATCCCACTGATACCAGCAGCGTATGGGAACTGTTGTGCAGCCAAGAAGAATACGTCATCCTCACGGTAGAGGTGGGGTTTGCCCTCACTAAGGTATGCTTCTTTTACAACCTCCTGTGCTACGGTCATCACGATTGGGTCGATATTTGGTACTATAAGGCGCGATTCGTAGCGGGCTATTTTGCGAGCAACTTCACCAAGTATACACATTGATGCAATGGTGGATATGCTATCGATGGGGTTTAACCCAGGTGAGTACAACACAGGTTTGCCCATCTCCGTGGCACGACCAACTGCTTCATCGAGTGCATCCAACCCGGGTATCCTGCGGATGAAGAATTTGAACCCACGTTTGCTTTTTTCAATACTATAAAGGAATAAGGCTGTAAAGAGGATGAACGCGATTAACACATTAAGCCTGTAAATATTAAACGGCTGTATGCGTGGGATAGCTATATTTGAAGGTTCGCTGAATATGGTAAATCTACCGTCAGGGGTTACACCACGTAACTTGTACCTGTATTGCTTGCCAGGTGCAACTTCATGGATTACAACTGTATCCTCAAGTATTGCATGATCCTCGTAGAGTGAATCGGTGCTCCCAACCACACCGATACGCTCATATTGGGTGAACGGTGCAGTCGCACGCCATATCTCGTAATAAACGAGCGAATCTTTGTCTATGGAGGG
>CBFDTI010000098.1:0-3725 GCA_965612795.1 uncultured bacterium
TTCTTGCTCATGGGGGTTTTACGTTCAATAATCCCTGCCAACCTATGTACGAAATCGATAAACGCCTCCTCTTTCAGGGTTTCTTCGATGAGCGACCTTATATCACGCCCGTACTCCCCCTCCAAGCTGATTTTCTCCATCAAACTATCGATAAAAGCCTGTCGAAACTTATCGAAATGCGCTTCCTTTAAAATCTCCTTACCTTTTTTATCAACCTCCATTGTCACCAATTGAAAGTTATTCCCTAACTACTCAGTAAACCTTTAGCTACTTTAAAAATAACGTAACCCCATACACGTCAACAGCTAACGTTCGCTGAACGCTCACATTGTAAATGTGTTGGCTTGACTCCCTGGTGGATACCTTATAATAGGATACCTCAGATAAGGAGGTAATATGGCAAATGACTATTTCGTACATCCCACAGCAGTAGTCGACCCCGGTGCTAAGATAGGTAAAGGTACAAAGATATGGCATTTCTCCCACATAATGGGAGGCGCTGAGATAGGTGAAAACTGTGTAATAGGTCAGAACTGTTTTGTTGGTGCACGCGCTAAGCTGGGCAATAACGTCAAGTTACAGAACAACGTATCAGTTTATGATCTTGTCACCCTTGAAGATGGTGTGTTCGTTGGTCCATCGGCTGTATTCACGAACGATCTCAACCCACGTGCCCCGTATCCCAAAGGCGGTAAATGGCTACCTACACTCGTGAAGAAAGGTGCCACCATAGGGGCAAACGCTACGATATTGTCGAACCTAACCATCGGCAAATGGGCGTTTGTAGGTGCAGGTGCTGTTGTCACACGTGACGTACCCGACTATGCGTTGGTGGTAGGTGTACCCGCACGTGTGGTGGGTTGGATGTGCGAATGTGGTAACCGCATAGAGTTTGACGATAAAGGTAACGGTAAATGTATAAAATGTCATCGTCACTACAAAAAGGATGGTGTGAAGGTTGAACTCATAGACACCGAAACCGAGTGGCAATATAGATCTAAACGAGGATAATTTCAACAATAAACAGCAGGAACGCAGCTATCAATAACCAACGCGTGAGCGCCCTAAATCGTACGTGTTTGCCGATGTTCAGCTCGGTAGACCTACCGTTGGGATTGTAATTTACCGAAAAATAGTATTTAAAATCGCCATCCTGTGATCTAACCACATAATTACCTGGCAACTCAGGTACCCACTTTATGTACCATTTACCATCAGCATGGGTTGGTAGTAGTATAGTTTGAAGGTTGTCACCTTCGAGCACATAACCATGACCATCGGGTACTTCGATAGCGATGCGATCACCTACTTTGAAATTATATCTGCCAGACATCTTCGTAAGATAAAGCAACGTCTCATACAATAAAGGTACAAATATAGGTGAATAGACCAACCCCGTGTAATCATCCGTCAACAGAAACGGTACCACTATGTTGTCACCTACTTCAACTATTAGAGGGGTGCCATCATCCGCATAGATGAGCGGTTTACCACCTTCTACTTGCCAGTAGCGATTTACGGGTATGGTAATATTTTCGGCCTGCACGACTCGGGTTATGGGGTGTGATACAAACTTAGTGCCATATATCTCAGCTGTCGTCATACCTGTGATTTCTATTCCAAGTTCACTGTATGCGTGGGGTCGAATCCTATCACCCAACAGAATAAGTGCGGGTTTGTCCAACTCGATTGGGTTCGTAAGGTTCGATAATATAACCACATCTGCGAGTTGGGGTTGCTTGACTATCATAAACATACCACGAGAAGCAGCCAGTGCTTGGGTGATGAAAAACGTAGCTTCACCTATAATGTACACTTTTATGGAGGGTACCACATTTACAGTATAGTAGATCGTGTTATCCACAGGTGTTGCATCTGGTGGCAACCTAAACGCAAATTGATACATACCGGGTGTATCCACAACCGTCTGGTATTCATAGCGGTTGAGCTTATGAGCTGATAAGTCGATGTATTGCTTAACTTCGTGGTTGCCCCAACTGATACTCAGAGGTAGCCGCTTACCAGTAGTAGCTCGACAGTTAATATAGAGTTTGATGTTGCATGGGTTAGCTCTTAACACATGAGAGGGGCCTTTCACGCTGTCTATGGATAACTCGTTATCCAATGCAAATAATTTACCATGAACGGGTATGGTCACTTTGTTAGCTGTGGTGATGAAATAAAAATCAACGTTGGGATATTCTGTCTGCCACCTGTTAAGCTCTATCGTATAGTTTACAAACTTACACTTCACGTGGTTGGTAAACTTATCACCAGATACGAGATAGATGGGCTGGCCCTGCAGTTGTAGCTTGTTGGCCAACCTAACCGCTGTTTCCCAATAGGGGGCCATCGTATATGAATCATCGAGTATAACCACACGTGGGTTACTTACCTTCAACGATAGGCGTGCACTTGCAAGTATTATCAGCAGGATGATCAATGTACGTATGACAAGCAACAGTACATCCTTAAGGCGACGCCAGGCTTTTTCGCCCTTAATGGCACGCTTAAGTAACTGCACATATGGGAAGGGGTATAGTCTGGCCTGCTTACGATGCCATAGGTGTATGATAAATGGTAAGCTAACAGCTGGTAACAGCCACAAGAATTGGGGTGCAAGGAAGCTCATCTTCGTAGCGATAAAAATGGTAACACGATTTTCTCAATAGGTTCATATGTAGGTGTAAACTGATACGCGATTTGGTACTTTAAACAATTCACCCGATACTCATCAATCCATGTCTTTAAAAGCCGTTCATAGCTATCCTGTATATCGGTGGGGTTGGCTAAAATCTCCTCGTTAACCTCCAGATCCTTAAATCGCAACCTTTCGGTAGGTAACACAAGCTCATCGTTTGAAATCACATGAAACACCATCATATGGTTATCCTTTGCACGTACTAACTGTAGCCCCGGTAAAACCTGTTCGTGCGGTTGCCATAGGTCAGATATGAGTATGACTACACCTTTGCGGTTAAGGTTATCGCTTACTGTGTGTAATGCTTGGTCGATGGCAGTCTTACCGATGGGTTTGAAACTATCGAGTAACTCAAATATCTTGAACAACTGTCTACGTGTAGATGATGGTGGTAGCTCCTGCAATACCTTGTCACTGAATAGCAATAAGCCGACCTCATCTTTCTGCTGAGTAAGCAGATAGCTCCACAATGCTGCCAGTGTAGCTGCATAGTCGAACTTGCGTGGCTCACCGTAATCCATGGAGCTACTGACGTCGACCAATATCCATGCGGTGAGGTTAGTTTCCTGTTCAAACAGCTTAACAAAGAACTTATCCGTACGTGCGTAGACTTTCCAATCCACGTATTTGAGTGGGTCGCCGGGATTATAGCCACGATGTTCTTTGAACTCAACCGAAAACCCATGATACGGGCTACGATGTATGCCGACGAGCTTACCCTCGACTAACGATTTGACACGGAACTCCATCTTTTTCAGTTTGAATAGGATTTTGGGATCTATCATCACTATAAGATAAGGCATAATCGGGATCCTCAATCTTACATGCACAAATATGTGGTTGGTTGACCATGTGGTCAGTTTCGGTATTTTACAATGAAATGGTGACAGGGCGTTTTGATGACGTTAAGTGTGAGGTTGGTAACTGGCCTGGTGCCAAGGATGTATGTATCAGGTGGCTCATCACAGAGGATAAAGGTGCACCCAACTTCCTCATGCGTATGTTTGAAATAGCACCAGGTGGG
>CBFDTI010000099.1:0-3688 GCA_965612795.1 uncultured bacterium
ATAGCGAGCTTCGTCTCCCAGTTCGGTGTAAAAGAAGGTTCGATAATATCGTCGAGTGCAAGTGGTTCACGCTGTTTGTCACGTAAGTGATCAAATATCAAATTAGTCGCTATTTTATATATCCAGGTGGCAAAGTATCGTGGCTCCCTCAATTGCTGTAGCTTGAAATATGACTGTACCATCGTTATCTGTGTGATCTCAGTTGCCAGCTCCACGTTAAGTGTTGCTCTATACACATAGTTCAGTATCTTAGGGTACCATTCTCTCGCTATCTTGTCGAACGCTTTCCTGTCACCCTGTTGTGCACGTAGAACCCATTCTTCTCGCATCTTTATAGGTTAGACGTAAATTTGGGATAAAAAGTTGGCAGATACCTTAACCTTGCGATAATTTTAGGTACTCCTCCAGCCACTTCATATAACCTTCGTATCCATCAGCTACTGGTATCGCCAGTATTTCAGGCACCTCATACGTATGTAGTTGCTTAATGGTGGCTTCCAGCTTCTTATACAGTGAGCGCTTGGTCTTGATGATGCATAGCCATTCTTCGGTATGTTCGACCTTATTCTGCCACCAGTAAGTGCTTGAAATCGGGCCCACCACCTGCACACATGCAGCCAGTCGCTTGCTTACCAGTGTATGAGCTATGTTTTCGGCTGCTTCACGCTCATCTATGGTGGTCATCACCTGTATGTACTCCATCGCCCCTCCTTTGATACTAAATGAATTTATTGATCACATCCAAATAGGCTTCATTTAACCCACCCAACCTGTATATCACCGCTTCATCAACCCCACATTCAGATGCTATCTTGAGGTCATGATACAGAGCTTCAGGTGACAGGAGCCTCTCCAATTTAGTGATCCCTTTAGCTATACAACCTAACCCAACCTTAAACCGTACCCCATATTTCTTAACCCCAGCCTCACACACATTACGTAATAGGGACTCACGACACTTGCGTTTACGTAGCATTATGCTTGTGTAAACCATCTTGATACGCTCAACCTCACCCACGTAAGATAAGCCCCACGACCTGAGTCGCTCATCGTCACCTGGTTTCTCACATAATATCACCTGCGGGTTGGCTTCGTCTATGAACTGCTGTATCATTGCCTTACTTCGGGCAAAATTCTTCCATCCCACTATATAGCGCCACGGTGCAACCAATGGAGCTTCGAGGTCCAGCATCACCTTTATGTCTTTGCCCCATATCTCGTCCAACACACGTCTGAGCGCACCATAGCTTGCTAACGGTGATATCCAGTAACCCTCGAACTTACGCAACACTATCCAGTAGACTGTATCATGTGGCCTTATGAACCCTTGCAGATGTTCAAACTCTGCATAACTGTGTGCCGCTACATAAACCGTAGTTTGGTAGCCAAGCATATTAAGTTTAGCAAAATTTTCAGCTGTGGGAAATTCTTCAAAGAAACTAATTTTCATCGTATCACACCAAATTTAGAATTAATAACTCTGAGTATTTCTATTACCTCAACTACCTCCACCGTCAGTATTATTAGGCCTATCGGATATAATCTAAAGCTTATCCAATTTCCGGTAACCCTAACAATGGTCTTATTTTGTGCTCAAGCTCCTGTACAAGTTCGGGATGTTCCATCAAGAATTTAATAGCATTCTCACGCCCCTGCCCCAGTTGCAGGTCACCGTATGCGTACCAGGCGCCCGATTTCTTGATAATCTTATGTTCAACACCAAGGTTGAGTAACTCAGATTCACGCGATATCCCTTTACCATAATATATGTCAAACTCCGCCTTCTTGAACGGAGGTGCAAGCTTGTTTTTAACAATCTTTACACTCACTTTGTTGCCAATAATTCTATCACCTATCTTGATTTGATCCAATCGCTTCATTTCCATCCTTACCGTGGAATAAAACTTGAGTGCCAACCCTCCCGGTGTAGTTGTTGGTGTGCCAAACATCACCCCTATTTTGTATCTTACCTGGTTAAGAAACAACGCACACGTACGTGACTTCGATATAGCGGCGGTAAGTTTACGTAATGCCTGCGACATAAGGCGTGCCTGCAACCCTATATGTGCATCTCCCATCTCACCCTCTATCTCAGCACGTGGTACTAATGCAGCTACCGAGTCCACCACTATAACATCAACCGCACCACTACGTGTGAGCGTCTCCGCTATCTCAAGCGCCTGTTCACCAGTATCAGGTTGTGAAATAAACAAGTCGTCAACGTTCACACCCAAATTACGTGCATATTGAGGATCGAGTGCATGCTCTGCGTCAATATACGCAGCTATGCCTCCGCGTTTCTGTGCCTCCGCTACTATATGTAATGCAAGTGTGGTCTTGCCACACGCTTCGGGCCCGAATATCTCAATCACCCTCCCACGTGGCACACCTCCAATACCAAGGGCTGCATCGAGTGCAAGTGAGCCTGTAGGTATGACTTCACCCGTCTCTATGACGGGGCGCTTCTCACCCAACCGCATAACGGTACCACGCCCAAACTGTTTATCAATTTGCTTGAGTGCTTCCTCTAAAACTTTTAACTTTTTATCCTTATCTTCCATCATGCCTCCTATTCCAAAATAACCACTTTCATTTTAAGGTCAAGCACTATAATTGACGGGATGCCAAAAATTCCGATATTTAAGATGCTAAAAAGGAGGCTGGATGAATAAGCTGTCTACGCTACTAATCATAGTACCTGTAGTACTTAATGCGATGATCATGCGTGTAGGTGAGGAAGAGGCCTACCCTACACTACAGGCAGCTATATTTTCTGCGTTCGAAGGTGACACGATTCTACTTACAAAGGGTATATACACCACACCCCTTAAGGTGACGTTCAGTTTAACGATAATGGGTGAGCAGCGCGACTCCACTATAGTGCGAACTGGGCAAACAGCTGTAATAATAAACTCTGACGTAAAATTAAATGTTGAAAATTTAACCCTCGAAACCGAAGCCCTCGACCTCCCTATAGTGTGGCAATCCGCAGGTACGTTGAGACTTAAAAACTGTCTCTTACGTGGAAGTAATGTCGATGCCATATATGTGTCTGGAGGTAGCCTCACACTTGACAACTGTACAGTTACGCAGAACCACAAGTCTGGCATAATAGCACGTAATGCTAACCTCAACATTATCGGTTCAGATATTAGTCATAACGGTATAAACGGTATCGTGGCATTAAAATGTCAACTTATGCTCAATAACGTGCAGGTTACGGATAACGGGATATCAGGGGTAGTTGTTGACTCTTGCGAGAATTTTCTCATCAAAAATTCCGTATTTGAGAGAGATTCAGCCACCGCCATCTCTTTCCGGAATAGTAGCGGTAGGATCGAAGACATTACTGCTAAGGCTAATGGCACTGGTATTCGGGTTACCAGTGGCAGCCTAGAAATAGACCATGCCCAACTCACAGATAATATCAAATATGGGTTATGGGTGCTCAACCACGGTGTAGCTGTTGTCAGAACGACCGAATTCACCAACAACAAATATGGTATACGTTCGGATAACGGTAAGTTTGAACTCGATACCTGCAAGATAGTTAATAACTCACATTATGGCATATACCTGGCAGGCGGTGAATGCTCTGTTTCATACTCTATAATCGCGTATAATGGTGCGCACGGTATCTACGCAGAAGGTGGTGAAGGTGAGCTAACTTATAACCTGATCTATCGCA
>CBFDTI010000100.1:0-3663 GCA_965612795.1 uncultured bacterium
TGCACTTACACCTGCCGCTATCATCGAAAAGGTTAAGCTTACCCATACCTTCCTCACGCATTACCTTAGCATAAGTACACCACACATCGCTGTGCTGGGACTCAACCCACACGCCGGCGATCGTGGCATAATAGGTGACGAAGAGCTACGCATCATACTACCAGCCATAGAGGAGCTACAACAGTTAGGTTACCACGTATCTGGTCCTCATCCAGCCGATTCGTACTTCGCACGTCATACTGCTGACGCTATAATCGCCATGTATCACGATCAAGGTCTAATCCCTGTAAAACTAACCTCACTCGGTCGTGCCATCAACGTAACTCTAGGGTTACCTTTCATACGTACCTCACCCGATCACGGTACCGCATATGAGATTGCTGGCCGCGGTATAGCTGACCACAGGAGCATGTTGGAAGCCATAAAATTGTGCTATGAATGGTCACAAAAAGGTAGCCCATGGACCTCTACGATCTGAAGCGCAAAGCTATCGAAATAAGAAAATCCATAATAGAGATGCTCGGCCGTGCAGGTTCTGGTCACCCAGGTGGGTCACTTTCCATCGTTGAGATACTCGTCCTACTCTATTACGAAATTATGCGCCACGATCCCAACAACCCCGGTTGGGAGGACCGCGACCGCTTAATACTCTCGAAAGGTCATGCTGCACCTGCCCTTTACGCTATACTTGCAGACCTAGGCTATTTCCCACGCTCTGAGCTGCTACACCTACGACGTTGTGACCATATCCTACAAGGTCACCCATACAATTTAGACATACCAGGAGTTGAAGCCACAACGGGGTCGCTCGGCCATGGCCTATCGTTTGCTGTGGGGGTGGCACTTGCTGGTAAACTTGACCGCAAACCCTACCGCGTGTATGTGGTGCTGGGTGATGGCGAGGTTGAAGAAGGTCAAATCTGGGAAGCCGCCATGAGTGCCTACAAGTACAAGCTGGACAACCTCTGTGCTGTACTTGATCATAACAGGTTACAGATCGATGGCACCGTCTTCGAGATCAAACATCTAACCACATTACCCAACAAGTGGCGTGCATTCGGTTGGCACGTCATCGAAGTCGATGGCCATAACTTCATGCAACTCAAATCTGCATTCCAGGCTGCTGCTGCCCAAAATGGGTGTCCCACAATAATAATCGCACATACCGTTAAAGGCAAGGGCGTCTCCTACATGGAGAACCGCCTAGAGTGGCACGGTAAAGCCCCCAAGGGTGAAGAGATAGCGTTCGCACTCAAAGAGTTAGACGATGCGCTTAAGAGATTGGAAAGCGAGAAAGTTAGAAAGCTAGAAAGCTAAGAGTTTCACACGTGAAATTTGAACTCTATGATATCGCCGTCCTCTATTTGATAGCTCTTACCTTCGAGTTTCACCTTACCCGCTTTTTTCAATGCATCCCAGTCACCTACTTGCACAAATTCGTCGTAACGCGTCACCTCAGCTTTTATGAACCCTCTCGCTATATCGGAATGTATCAAACCTGCCGCCTCGATAGCAGTCACCCCCCTACGTATCGGCCATGCCTGTATACGTTTGTGTGCTATCGTGTAGAACGTGATGGTATCTGTCACCCGATATACTGCAGCCACCATCCGTCCCGCAGTGGGCCCTTCCTTAAGTAATGATAGAAACTCATCACGCTCATCTTCTTCCATCTCCATGATCTCGGTTTCAAGCTTCGCACGTGTCGGTACAACCACTTCACCCGTATCCTCCCATATAGATTTATCGAACTCGTCCACCTCACGCATGTTCGCCAGCACCACCGACGGCTTAATAGATAACAGCGAATACCCACTAATCCTATGCCGCTCGTCCTCACTTAGCTTATCCCCCACATACGTGCTGGTTTCCAGCCACCCTTTTAGTTTCTCCAAAACTTGTATCACCTGTTCATCCCTACGCTTATGCTCCTTATACAACCGCATAAGTGCATGCTCGATAATCTCCAAGTCACGCACCACCATCGTAGTACGTACATCATCGTAATACTCACGTGGCTTCTTATCACGAAAATAAGGTATAGTAATCGCAATAACATCAGCATCTTGTGCCATATGCCATCTTTCCTCAGGTATATCGTAAAACTCTATCGTCGCATGTACCACCTTATCTGGTTTGATGAGCTGTGTTAGCCTATCTAACCTATCATCCTGTACCTTCATCACACCCGGTCGTACCTCTTTCACATAATAATCCGGCTTCACCCCTGTAAGCAAGTAGAATATTGTGCTCTTACCTGCACCTTCAGGTCCTATGAGTGCTACCCTCATCTTCACAACGTGCATCTATTATCACCAACTCTCTCCTATCAGTAATCTTGTAGAGTATATCCCAGTAACCTTCCTTCCTGAACTCCTTCGGACAGTAGAAAAAGTGCTTACCTATAAACACACCTTTCTCGACCGGATTGAATTTCTGCCTATACGCGACGAACATAGGTGGTGGGTTACCTTTACCAAACGGTTGCATCCTTTTAATATAATTGAATATCTCCGCCGTCAGGAATTTCGGTATGAACTCAGCATCCGCCAACATCACCCTATGTGAAGTCAGCGGTACTCTCTCAAGTATCGCTTTCTTCACATCCGGTATGAGCCTTGGATGTGTCGTAAACCCACACGCTTCGGGGTGACCACCAAAACTACTAAACATATGCTGTATCTCTTTTAGTATATTGAAGAAGTTCATACCCTCCACTGCACGTACTTCACCCTTACCATTCTCACCTACCACTATTGCTGATTTGTCATACATCTCACGTAACCTATTAGCGAGCGGGCCCACCAAATTTGCTGGTATATCCTTATGTGCCAGGAACACCACACGTGATGAGTTATCCACAAACTCGCCCAAGCTCGTGAGATAGAAATTGAGCCTCCTCATCCAACTCTGTGCAAGGAACTCCAACCTCCCCAGTATCTCAATCACCGCCCTGCGTTCATCCGTAAGAAAGTATTCCACCACAAGATCTCTGCCTTCGGCAATATCTGGATCACGTGCATTTATCACCGGTAACACGTTATTCGTTATAGCTGTGTATGTTGTACCCCTTTCCGCCATCATCCTGTATGCGAATGGGCTACCCTCCATATGACGTAACGCTTCACCGCGCTCAAGGCCCAACTTCACCAAAGTACGGTTCTCACCCAATAGATACCCCTTATCCGCTATTGTGCCCAGCGCGGTAATAAACATCAGGTGTGAGAACTTCTCATACCACGTCATATCATCCATATCGCATAGCTTCGTAGCTATCGCCTGTGCCACCTTATACGCAACCCCACTACCTACGAGATACTCGTATGGATAGCCATCTACGTGCGGGTTTATGAGATTATCCGATAGCTCCTTACTCGTAGGTAGGTGATGATCCGTCACCCACACTTTCATACCCCACCTCTGTACAGCTTCGTCAGCGATCTCCTTATTGTTTGTAGCACAATCCACCGTTATGATAAATCTTACCCCTTTGCTTGCAAGTAACTCAATATCCTCGCGGTTTAACCCAAACCCCTTCTTATATCTATCTGGTATAAAGTAGTCTACATCCGCACCTACGTATCGTAGCACTGTCACCAGCACCACAGTCGCTATCCTACCATCAGCATCTGCATCACCCCACACCACGATTTTATCACCCGC
>CBFDTI010000101.1:0-3555 GCA_965612795.1 uncultured bacterium
TGGTATACCCTCCATCAACCCCAACCCTGTCGTCGTCTTGGGGAACGCAATAAAATTCGGTATGTGGCGATCGCCCACCATCTCACCCACCAAACGTTCGAGCCCCAACGCTATACCACCATGTGGTGGCGCTCCATACTCCAGTGCCTCAAGTAAGAACCCAAACCGTTCCTCCATCTGCTGTTTGGTCAACCCTATTATTTCGAGCAACTTCTCCTGTATCTCACGCTTATGTGCACGTATGCTACCGGAGCCGAGTTCCACCCCATTGAGCACCAGATCATAAACGTGGCCCACCATGTTTTCAGGGTGCTCGAAGTCCAACTTCTTAGGCATCGAAAATATATGGTGAACGGGTTCATACCCCGTATCAGTCTTCTCAACTATAGGGAAATCTGTCACCCACACAAATTTATATTCATTAGGTGGCTCCAACCTTTCTATCAGTTTGCTCCTCACCGCACCCATCGCCTCCAATGTAGGTTTCCAGTCGCCTGCTGTCATCAATATCGTACCATTACCCCTAACATCCAGTAGCTTCAGCAACCCTTTCTGTAATTCTTCAGTAAAGTACTTACTTACACCACCAGCTATAGTGCCATCCTTAACCCTCATAAACACCAACCCACCCACACCTGCCTCTTTGGCAACAGTTTCGAGCTCCTCTATCTCCTTACGGGATAGCTCATCTCGCCACAACAGTGCTACCACCTTATCTGCTTGCTTGAATATGCGGAAATCGGATGCCTTGGCGATAGGTGTTACATCACGTAGTTCATATCCAAACCTCATATCTGGCTTATCCGTACCGAACCGCTCCATAGCTTCACGATACGTCATACGCACAAATGGTGATTCCAGCTCCACCCCCAACACCGTATTCCACAGGTGTGACATCAACCCTTCCACCAGCTCGAACACATCATCCTCGGTTACGAAGCTCATCTCCAGATCTACCTGCGTAAATTCTGGCTGCCTATCCTTACGTGGATCCTCATCACGTAAACATTTTGCCAACTGATAGTAACGGTCGAACCCCGCCACCATCAACAGCTGCTTATACAACTGTGGTGATTGTGCCAACGCATAGAACTTACCAGGGAAATTACGTGATGGTACAAGGAAATCGCGTGCCCCCTCGGGTGTGCTCTTCGCCAATATAGGGGTTTCGATTTCGATGAACCCATGTTGATCCAGATACTTACGTATCTCGCGTACCACTGTTGCACGAAGGATTATATTACGTTGTACTGCAGGGCGTCGCAGATCCAAATATCGGTATCTTAACCTCAATTCCGGACGCGCCTTTACATCATCCGCGATAACAAACGGTGGTACCTTTGCCTCTGCGAGCAGGTGCACATCATCTGCCAGCACCTCTATCTCACCGGTTGCCATATTCGGGTTTATAGCATCGGGTGGCCGTTCGCGTACCTCACCTGTGACTTCGATGATAAACTCGCTACGCCAACGTTTGACACGATCGATCAGCTCACGCTTGTCTACTACCACCTGTGTCACACCGTACCTATCACGTAGGTTGATAAAGAATATACCACCATGATCTCGTAAGCTGCTGATCCAGCCCAACAACGTCACCCGCTTACCGATGTGCGACTTACGAAGTTCCCCACACGTGTGTGTTCTCTTTTTGAAGCATAAGCTCACGTGGGATTGGTACGAACACATCTGCTACCTCCTTAAGGTCGGCCGCTGTATTGTGTGTAAACCCGTATACCTCAACTTTGGGGCCTTTCAACTTTATGCGTTTCAACACCGGTACAAAGTCACCGTCACCACTCACAAGAGCTACCACATCGAGCTGATCCGCCAACTCTATCATATCCAACGCTATCTCCATATCCCAATCCCCCTCGAGTGTACCATCCGCATGGCGGATGAGCTCCTTACGCTTAACCGTGTACGAACGATGATCCAGAAACTGGAAGAACCCCTTCTGGTCGATGTCTGGATTCTCTATCACATATGCGTATGCGATTACCAATCTGCGGTTACCGACAATAAATGGTAGCAATTTACCGAAGTCGAGCCTCGCATTGTATTCCTTCTTGGCACCATAGAATACATTCTGTACATCGACGAACACACCCACCCGTATTTCGGTCTCCTTACGTAACCTGTGCAATGACGCAAGTTCACGTTCCAGCGCCGTAATACGACGGTGATAGGTTCTTAATACCTCCAAAATATCTTTGTTGGGATCAACTTGCCTTTTTCTGAACCTCATCTTTACCTCACCATCTATAAAGTACTGTATAATTTATCTTCTTCTCGCCATCTGCGGGTACTTTCACTTTAAACTCTACCGTATATGCGTCGAGCTTTGTGTACGCATCCGATGCCTCTATTATCTCCCAATACCCATACAGGCGTTCTATGACCCTAACTTCTACATCCTCTTCTTTATGGTTACGTAGTACTATTTGCCAACTCTCCTCACGCATATTTCTATCCAGCTTACGTCTGTTGATAAGCTTACGCTCGCCGACGATATCGAATGCATCACCAAGATACAGCCTCACCTTTTCATCCTTAGCAATATGATTTATTGCATCTTCACCTATGAATTCCAAGCTACCATCTACGTCCTCCCTGTATATACGTACCACACCTGCCGGCAACGGTATACCCAATCCATTCTGTTTGCTGTTTTGGAATTCCAGCTTCACCTTGGCGTTACGCCCACCTTCGTAAGTGTAGACCTTATTTACGGTTACATCACGTGGTGTTACAAACATTATCTGTTTCTCTTGGTTATCCTTGATTGTTGTTGTACCTTTCAAATCATACACGTGATACTCGAAGAATGTACGCTCTTCGAACCTTGGAGCTGCCTTCTCAAATTCCACCACTTCAGCTACCGGCCGTGGTGGTACACCTTTCGCTACACGATGTACCTCACCCGCCACAAGCTTAAGTTTCGCGTCTTTGTAGGTGGCACCCGATCTATTCGTTATGGTGACCCAACCACCAAAGTCGAGCTTTTTCTCACCCTTCGACAGTATACCCACATAGTTAGCGCGCCACCACAACCCCTCCGTCATGTATGTGATAGTGCCTTTACGTTTGCCGCTGGATCTGGCATCCACCAACCACACAAGTGTTGGACGTGTAATCAACCCCTCCGGTAAGCTTGGAAATTCCACCTTCTGGGTTGCATTTACCTGTAGTGTGACCACCCCTTTTTCTGTCTGTAACGTTATCACACCACCCTCATATGCGAGTAGCTTACCATGTTCGATACCTTCTTTCGTATAGACGGTGATCTCCTTATCGATGTACTTTTGGAACAGCTTATCGTGGCTCACCAGATCGTATTCGTAATTCTGTTCCAAGATCTCCACATCCTTAGCTTCAAACGACACAGAGGTTGGATCTATCTTAGCTGCTACATCTGTAAACCGTACCTCTTGTACTCCCTTCTTGAACTCAAATTCACGTGTCTCTTTTATTACACCCAAGTTATTGTTATACACCGTGACTTTAATTCCAGTTAGCATCAACATCACCCATACCAACATGTCACCTCCTTAT
>CBFDTI010000102.1:0-3342 GCA_965612795.1 uncultured bacterium
TCTTCAGCGGTATCGAGACGCTTGAATTTTTCACCCTCTGGTATGGTGAAGAAGTGTACAGAAAAGCCGGCTGCTTCGAGGCTATCCCTTACATTGTTACCGTAAAGGAGTTTAACCAATGGATGTGTGATAACAGCTACGGTGTTGGTATCGGGGAACCTCTCACGCAGGACAGGACCTAAGCCTTTCATAATACCTACTCCCAGATGTATATCGTACGATCTATTGTCCAGATCGACGGTTATGGTGTTCGATGGTAACGAAGTAAGTTGAAAAGGTGTAAGTTCCAACTTCTCGATAATCTCATCAACTACAGCTTCGGGTGAACGCCCGGTGATATCAACTTCAACATCGGCAAAACTGTACAGGTTATGTTTCCTTTCCCAGAACCTTAGTATATCTTGTTTGGTTTTACTTTTGACAAACGGACGATACTTATCGTCGTCTAAGTTGGCCAGCATAATGTTTGGGTCGAGCTTTAGGTGAACTACTTTACCCATGGTACGCATACGGGCACGGTTGGCAGCTTGAAAGACTGCACCACTACCTGTAGATAAGACCACGTTACGAAGGCCGGTCAATGAACTCAATATACGTCTTTCACGTACGTGGAAATTGCCTTCACCGAACCGCTTTATAAATTGTGGTATTGTAAGGTTGCTACGCAATTCGATGAGCTGGTCGAGATCCAAATATCTGTAGTTGAGCTTTTTAGCGAGCGTGGTACCAATCTTAGCCTTATCTATACCCAGAAAACCTATCAATACAACATTATTACCACGACGTCTACGTGCCATTACGCCTCCCTAATGGGTCAAGATTAAATTAATCAACGTACCACCTCCGTAAAGGTTATATGGTGTGTTATCTTTGTGTAAAGTTTATCAACAATTTGTGTATCAGGTAACATGTACCACTCGATATCCGGTAGCTTTTTGAACCACTGTATTTGACGGCGTGCTAACATACGAGTGTGTTTTTTGATGAGACGTTTGGCTTCATCTAGGTTGATCTTACCTTCGAGATAGTCGATAACCTCTTTATATCCTATCGTCTGTAGGGCGTTGAGGTTACGTGGATAGCCGAGTGATAACAACCGTTGCACTTCTTCTACAAGACCTAGTTTGAACATCCTATCCACACGGATATTTATCCTTTCATATAATGATTTCCTTTCACGAATAAGCCCAATGTATAATGGGGTGAAGGATGCACGTCGACGTGGTAGCGATTGCCAGTAAGATATGGGTTTGCCGGTTGCATAATACACTTCAAGTGCCCTAGCTATACGTTGTTTGTCACGTGGTGCTAACCTACTCGCAGTGGTGGGATCGACTTTTCTGAGCTCCTCGTATAATAATTCTGTTGGGGTGGCCCGTAACCTGTTGCGTAATTCAGATGTCGGTTGTACAGGGAGTTCAAAGAACCCTTCCACTAACGCTTTTATGTAGAGACCGGAACCACCAACAACCATCGGTAACCTATTACGTGCGAATATTTCATCAATCACCTTACGTGCCATACATGCATAGTGCCAGGCGTTGAAATCCACATCGGGGGTCACTATATCAATCATATGGTGGGGTACAATTTGGAGCCATTCCTTTGGCGGCTTGGCTGTACCTATGTCCATGAACTTGTAGATTTGACGTGCATCAGCGGAGACGATTTCGCTATCCAGCCGCTGTGCAAGTTCAAATGCTAACTCGCTCTTACCTACTGCGGTAGGACCTACGATGATGGGTACGATGCGCATCAACGTAATTTGTAGATAAAGGTTATGATACCAGTTTGTATCTCCTGGGGTACGTCAGGTGGAAGTGGTTCGAACACCCACAACCTAAGTGCGTTCAACGTGAGCCTATCGAATATGTCGCCACCGTGCTGGAGTAGCTCCATCTTCTCTATTCTACCAGAGGGTGCCACGTATAGTTTTACCACAACAGTAGCTTCCTCGTTGTAACCGCTGGGATATTGGGGTATCACCTTATATAATATACGACGTTGCTTTATCTCACCTGTTATGAAAAACCCCTCTTCACCCTCAACCAGTGATGTGGGAGGTGATATCTTCTCTATCTCACGTACTTCTGGGGTAACTTCGGATAGTTCCGGTGGTTGGGTATGTTCAACAGTAGGTAGTTCGGGCAACTCTTCCTTAGCTATATCCCTACCAGGTATGTGGCCGGCTCGCTCCTCGATAAGCCCTACCTCAACCCATACAGGTATAGCGTTGGGAGTTTTGAATTGTAGTTTTGCGGCAACTAGTACGAAAATTGTGTGGATAACGAGTGAGACCATAATCCCTGTACGCATCTGTGTTTAAAAATATAATCCTTTAGTTTATAAGTCAATGCGACGAATAAGACAAATAAACGGTTACTTATGGTAGGTAGATGAACATTACCGTTACAGCAAGTTATGAAGCTTGACCGTCGCGATTCCATATAATATTATAGAAGTGATGAAACCAATAGAAATAGTGTCGGTACTGGTGTTAGGTTATTTGATGGGTTCAATTCTATTTGCAGACATTATCGCACGCCTACGAGGGGTGAATATATGGAAGGTGGGATCAGGTAACCCCGGGGCTGCTAACGTGTTTCGTGAAGTAGGTAAACTCGAAGGTATGATAGTGTGGGTGTTGGATGCAGCCAAAGCTGCTATACCTATGTTGATAGCGGATAGGGTGTTGAGGTTATCACATTTCTGGGTGGGTATGACTGGTATTGTCGCATTTGTGGGACATTGCTGGCCAATATGGTATAAATTTAAGGGGGGTAAAGGTGCTGCCACCACAAGCGGTGTATTCCTGTACCTATTGCCAAAGATATTTCCGTTTAGTGTGGCTGCATTCTTCATTTTACAGCGAGTGGGGCCACGTTCTGGAAAGAAGATGCTGATCACGTTCGTAATAATGATGGCCATCATATTCGGCCTGTATTATAGGGAATGGCAGTGGTTATTACCGTTTATGCTCATTTTCATAATCATAGGTATCATTGCAAATATTGACGTTTTGAAGGAGGTAAGATTATGAAGTTATGGGCACGTAAAACATATCGCATTGGTATGGGGAGTCTGTTCCCCATAATATATTACTTTACACCACATAGGTATTTTACACTGTTGGTGGTTACATACTTTCTCGGCATAATGACAGTGATCGAAATATTGCGTCGCCTTATTAAGGGTGCATGGGAAGTGATGGTTGAGCACTCACGTGGTATACTTAAGCTAGAAGAGGCACGTGCATTGGTGGGTACGACGAGCTTCCTGATAGCTGTGTTTATCATAATAGCTGCATTCGACAAAAGTATAGCGATTACTGCTATTGTGTTT
>CBFDTI010000103.1:0-3321 GCA_965612795.1 uncultured bacterium
GAGTTTGACATTATAGGTAAGTTGGTTATCATTTTAACAATGTTTATAGGGAGAGCTGGTTTATTAACCATTGGTTATGCGCTCTTGGGGAGACGTCCTTCTGTAACTATAAGCTATCCCGTGGAAAGGGTGGAGGTAGGATGAAACGTTTCTGCGTGATAGGGTTGGGCAAATTTGGCATATCCGTAGCTAAGGCTTTATCCCGTAAGGGGGCGGAGGTCATCGCTATAGATACGGATGAAGAACGAGTAAATGAGGCATCAAATTTTGCAACACAGGCTATCATACTGGACGCTACTGATAAGGAAGCTCTACAACGGATAGGTATACAGGATATCGATGCCGCCATCGTGGCGGTAGGTAAAGATATGGCTTCTAGCATACTCATCACATCGTTGCTTAAAGAGTTAGGTGTGAAGTACGTGGTTGCAAAGGCGCTCAGCCCCTTACATGGTAAAGTGTTGGAAAAAGTAGGTGCTGACCGGGTAGTCTTCCCTGAACGAGATATGGGTATGAGGGTGGCTCAGTCGTTGCTGTCACCTTCGATATTCGATTATATCGCTTTATCGCCTCAATATAGTCTTATAGAATTTGTGGCACCTCAACAGTTTTTTGGTAAATCGCTCAAGGAGCTCGACCTACGCAACAAGTATGGGGTAATGGTGATCGCTATCAAGAAGAAGATACCGGAGATAGACACAACTGGTGAAACTTCTTTCCACGAGGACTTCATTATAGCGCCTGAACTTGACACAGTTATTGACGAAGGCGATATCTTGATCATTTTAGGACATACTAAGAATATTGAAAAGTTGAGGCGCTTATAAAATGCAAGACCCGGAGACGAATAAGACGAAAAGTAAGGAGCTAATCGAGATAGCTAAGTTTCATTTCGTGCACAACGAATATCGTAAGGCGCTCGAGTTTTACGAAAAAGCGCTTAAATTAGACCCACAAAACCCACAGATCTTCTACAATATGGGAATTGCTTACGAAAGTTTGAACGATTTACGTAATGCTAAACAGTGCTATGAAGCTGCACTGAAACTGGCACCTGATTTCGAGCAGGCTAAAGAGCGGTTAAGTAAAATCATAGGAACCGCCGAAACAGGCTAACCTTAACCGGAAATTATTTGAGTATATCCCTTCCGATAGCTTGACGTACAAGTGAACGTATTTTTTCCATAGCGTAACCTTTACTTTCTATTCCCGCAGGTATTACAAGAAAGACAACATGTGGCAGTCCCCGCAATATACGTAATTCGCGTTCGAGCGATTTGGCCACCTCCTCTGTCAGTAATACCAGATACGCATCGGCTTTTTCGGATAAGATGGTGTCAAGAATACCTTTTGCATGTTGAGGCTCGTCCACTGGATGTAGCTCTATACCTAAAGCCCTGTATGGATAAATAGCATCCCTATCACCTACAACTACAATCTTAGTAGACATCAGGTATCCTGCATTTGATCAAATCTCTTGGTATTTCATTAAATTTCGCAATAAATATGAACTTAAGCAACCGCAACTCTAACTTACGTGCCAAAAAGTATGCAATTATGGGTTCCACCCCAAATGTATAGTACATTGTCATTTTAAGTATCGGGAGTGTAAAATTATCTCTCACTTTATCCCAAAGTATGAAGAACTTCATGGGATCTTCCCAGTCCTTTACTATCTCACTAACCATGTATTCGTAAGGTGTAAACCTTAACGCCACCGGTAAACTCCCTATGGGTTCATCGGCTATTTCTATCAACCGGCCCTTATCTATGATACCACCGTCCACAAGCCCCATATGTAGAACTTTTCTATCTAACTTCATAAACTTGTATCGCATGAAGGTCTCGACGTTGTAGAGATCGATCTCCAGTTTCGTAAACTCGTGAAGCCAACCACTGGGTTTGCTGAGTTCTAACCTATACCTCCAAAGGTGCCGATCGATTGTTATATCCACCAACCGCATATCTTTCGACATATAATAGGTGGGGATGCTCTCTTCGATGGCATCCCTCATACTGTCTGGTATCTCTGACCAGCGTTCTTCTTCGAGAATCTTATCCCAACTTTCTGGCCTGATTTTAGCCCATCTCAGGAATACATTGGGTGGCTCCATCTCTTGTAATTTAGATTTCACCCATACCCTAAGGTTATGAAAATCGTTGCCAGATTTCAAGAAGTCCAACGCCCACGCATCCATGATATATTTGTCCATCAACCCCTGTAGCCATTCCTCGACTGATTTGATCATCAATGGATATTCCTCCGGTTTTTCTATATAACCAGCATAATCTGTATCTTGTAACTGTGAGACGAGTTCATCCGGCGATACCGCATCTGCTAACCTCTGATACTTTGGTGTTTTTATAAGACGTGTCTCTAGTACCCTTATCTTACCTACTGCAAATGCGTAACGTTCGTCCTGTACGGTTTCGATTAACATCCAAATAGCAGCTGTTTGATCTCTTTCTCCAGATTTGATCTGTTGACATCTAAAATCGAGTCTACTGAAAGATCTATCTCAACATCGCCCGTTTTTACGATGAAGCCACCCGATAGCTCATGGTGTCTGTCGCCTAACTTGAAATTTGTACCCAGCTTCCTGTTTATTTCGGCCAGGAAGCTATGATCAAGGACAGGATCGCCATGCTTCACTATGATTTCACCCTCTGTTATTTTCTCAGTGCCCTTGAGATATTCGAACATCTTACATAACCACGCACGATATCCGTGTGGAGTTTCGTCACTCAAAAACCTCCTTATAGCTTCTTTTAGGAGACCATCCACTACCTCATTCTCGAATTTGGCCCATTCTTTACGTAACCTCAACTTAACAGCTGATAGCAGTTGTGCTTTACGTGTGGATCTGAGGTTTGCGAGTTTGCGTTCGTTTTCCTCGACCAACTTACGTAATGCCTCCTCTTCTTTCTTGCGTAGCTCTGTAGCTTCTTTCTCGTACTTTGTCAATATCTCACGTCGCTTACGTTCACCATCCTCCAGTATTTTCTTTATGACCTTATCCTCTCTAGCCATCATACCCTTACCCCTAAGAATACCATTATGAAACTCACAAGGAATGCCAAAACTGCATAGGTCTCGACCATCACCGCATATATGACACCTTTCATGAGTTCTGTAGGCCGCTTAGCAACTAGTTCGATACCAGCAGCACTTACCTGTCCCTGATATATAGCGGATAAGAGACCTACCACTCCTACAGGTAAAGATGCGAAAAATATGTGTAACCCATGTGTCAACGTTAGCGGTACTAGCTCACCAAATACCCCTATCTTCAACAATATGAACAGGGCAATAACAAACCC
>CBFDTI010000104.1:0-3320 GCA_965612795.1 uncultured bacterium
ATACTCATAGCGTCAGGCTTACGTACGTTAAGCTTTGGTAGGCGGTTGTTGGTGGGCCCGCTTTTTACTGCATATTTCATGTGGAGTGAGTTTATCTCACGTCGATGGTTGTGGATAGCACTCGATTTCTTCATATTCATGCAGCTTGCATGTATCACACCCAGGTTAACATCCACTGAGATACCTGCACCTGCATTAATAATATGTGGTGATAGGGATCGGATATATCCGCCCAAATATAGCATGGAACTACGGGATAGGTTGGAACGTTCGCAGCTCGTGGTCATCCAAGGTGCAGGCCATATGATGATAAAAACGCATGCGGAGCAGATCGTCCGTATTATGTTGGAATTTTTGAAATGTTGACAATCCATGTACAAGTGTAATTTGGTAATACATTATGGAAAGTTTATTCTCGAAACCAAGGAGGTGACATGCGATGGCTGAAATGGCTAATTTTAATTGTTGTTGTCATTGTAATTGTAGCCATACCTGTGCGTTATTACAATCTGTTCGTGACATACGAACAAAAGGTACGTAATGCATGGGCTGAGATCGAGAACCAGCTCAAACGTCGTAATGACCTGATTCCAAACCTTGTCAACAGTGTCAAAGGTTACATGGGGCACGAACGTGAGATATTCGAATATGTTGCTGATGCCAGGGCCAAACTTGCAGGCGCTATGAAGGTGGGCGATCGTAAGAAAGTTATCGAATCTGCCGGCGAACTTGGTATGGCACTTGGTAGGTTGCTGGCGATCGTTGAGCGTTACCCCGAACTTAAAGCTAACCAAACTTTTATAAGGTTGATGGACGAGCTTGCGGGTACCGAAAACCGCATAGCGGTAGCACGCAAGCGGTACAATGATACCGTACGTGAATACAATACCATCATAAAGCGGTTCCCTGGCAACATATTTGCACGTTTATACAATAAGAGCGAAGAACCGTACTTCACGGTACCTGAAGAAGAGAAAGTCACCCCTAAAGTTGAGTTCTAACATCAAGATGACTAAAAAACTAATAATAGGGGTGTTAGCATCTGGACGTGGTACCAACCTACAGGCGATCATCGATAATGTAAAATCCGGCAAACTGCCTAACGTGGAGATAGGTTGCGTCATATCGGATAATCCAGATGCGAAGGCACTCGAACGTGCACGACGTGCAGGTATACCCGCATACTACATCTATCCTGGCAAAAAGCGTACGGTGCTCGACCCTGAACAGGAAGAAAAATATATTGAAACCCTAAAAAAGCATGGAGTTGAACTCGTGTGTCTGGCGGGTTTCATGCGAATATTGAAGAGGAAATTTCTGGATGCATTCCCTAACCGCATCATGAACATACATCCGGCGCTGTTGCCAGCATTTCCGGGGCTTAACGCACAGAAACAGGCATTAGAGTATGGGGTGAAAGTATCGGGTGCTACAGTACACTTTGTGGATGAAGGTATAGATACCGGACCTATCATCCTACAGGAAGCGGTAAAAGTTGAAGAAGACGATACGGTTGAAACCTTGGCTGCTAGGATATTGAAAGTTGAGCATAAAATATATTCAGAAGCTATAAAGTTGTTTGCTGAGGGTAGGCTCAAAATAGAAGGTAGACGTGTAAGGATATTGCCGGGTGATGAAGTTGACAAAGCTGAACCTAACATAACTTATGAGAAGGAGGAGGGATGAAAAAATTGTTGGGTCTTACACTCCTTTTACCGTTTATCCTATGGGCAGGGCCACCAGGTCAGAAATATGGTAAAGTGGTAATCGGTGCCAAAGGGCACGAAGATCGGCGTGTAGGTATAGCGAGTGGCAACCTCATACGTACAAGGTTCAACAATTCAGGTTCGATAGGGGGGCCGGGTGACCGTAACAAACCCCGTATAGAGTGGCCTGCATATAGTGGGCACGAATATGGATATGAATTGGGTCCGCTCATTGGTGCACAGGTTATGTCAGAACTTGATACACTGAAATTGATGAAAGATAGTGCGCTTGTGATACCATGGCATGGGTGGGGTATTATCCAACAGCAAGTGGAGATACCCACTGATGTGGGTGTGTTAACCTATGACGCGGGTGATACAATACGTACAGATAGGGGGGTGAGGTTAACCTCAGACGTGGAGCTACTTATACGTTATCCAGTATTTATAGTTGCCGATGGTATACAGGATGGTGGTGATGAAGACTTCGAACCCTTACCTGGGTATGCTAACCCCAATCCGCCACCTGAATGGCAGGGATGGCTCGCATTCAGTGATAAACCAGAGACATGGCCACCAACGTGGCCAGATGGGTCGACTGAATGGCCAGGCCAGTTTGGTAAGGGATGTATAATAGCGGATCAGGAAAGTTACTGGGTGATGACCGACGAGGCATGTACTGAGTTTATGGATGAATATGGACCTAAATACTATCCGGATCCAAACAACCTCGACCTACATGGGCTTGGTATACAGGTGGAGTGTCGTCATTACCAATGGGCGGCGGCACCTGCACAGGATATCATATTTTTCATATATAAGGTGAAAAACATATCTGCCAAACGTATTGAAAATATGGTGTTTGGGTTCTTTGGTGACTATGATATTGGTGGTTATCCTGATTATGGTGATGATCTGTTTGGGTTTGATCGCTCCAGGAATATGGTATATTCATGGGATAGCGATAATCAGAGTGTAAATTTTGAGCCTGGTGAAAACATAGGATGGTTAGGCTTGATATTCTTGGATAGCCCTGGCAATGATAAAGATGGTATAGATAACGATGGCGATGGTATGATAGATGAGAGCCAATATAACGGTATAGATGACGATGGTGATTGGGATGCTACTGATGAGGAGGCGGCAGCCGATCCCAATGATGTTGATGGCAAGTCCGACGATGTAGGAGCTGATGGAATACCTAACACTGGTGATTATGGTGAGGGCGATGGTGTACCTACAGTTGGTGAGCCAGATTTTGAGTGGATGGATTTCGATGAAAAAGATCGTATAGGGTTGACGAGTTGTAAGCCATTCCTTTATGGGGCGGCATATGCGATATGGGATAGCGTTATGTATGCGTTTATGAAACCTGGTACATGGGAGGAGTTTCGTGAAGTAGTAGGTGATTTCGTATCAGTATTTGGTGCTGGCTACACGGCACTCGACCCAGGTGAAGAGGAAACATACTCAGTAGCTGTGGTGGTAGGTGCAGACAGTGCTGATCTGTTCCAAAATGCGGATATGGCATTGCAGATATATAGGTTGAATTATCAATTTGCGCGACCACCAACTACACCTACACTTAGGGCGTTTGCAGGTGATGGTTACGTG
>CBFDTI010000105.1:0-3118 GCA_965612795.1 uncultured bacterium
GGTATGATGGTACCAACGCATCACGTGACACCATAGTGGCAATGTTACGCAATGGTGAAGCCATCCCCCTATGTCCAGAACAGCTGGGTGGTCTACCCACACCACGTCCACCCAGCACACTAATTGATGGTGATGGCATGAAGCTACTCGAAGGTAACGCACACGTTATGAACGAACATCAACAAGATGTAACAAATAATTTTCTCCAAGGTGCCAGGGAGGTAGCCAAAATCGTCAAACTGCTCAACATAAAGGAGGCATATCTCAAAGAAGGTAGCCCCTCCTGTGGTGTCAACTATACGAACGTGGGATGGACACGCCACCCCGGCATCGGTGTAACCGCAGCATTACTCAAACAGCTCGGGGTTAAGGTTCACGGTGTAGAGTGATGGCTGATATACCCAAGAATTACGACCCCAAGGGGGTTGAAGACCGTTGGTATAAGTTTTGGGAAGAACGTGGCTATTTCACCGTACAGCCCGACGATACGCGGCCAAAATATGTGGTAGTCATACCGCCACCCAACGTTACGGACGTATTGCATCTCGGTCATGCACTTAATGTAACGATACAGGATATATTCGTACGCTGGAAACGCATGATGGGGTTCGCCACCCTCTGGGTACCTGGTGAAGATCACGCCGGTATAGCCACACAGGTGGTGGTCAAACGTGAGCTCGCCAAAAAGGGGATCACCGAACCCACCCGCGAACAGTTTATGTCCGCGGTATGGGAGTGGACGAACACCAAACGCAAATACATAGCGCAACAGTTACGTAAGATGGGTGCATCCTGTGATTGGACACGCGAACGGTTTACGTTGGATGAGGGGTTATCCCGTGCAGTACGTGAGGTCTTCGTACGGCTATTCAACGAAGGTTTAATATACCGTGGCCATTACATAGTGAACTGGTGCCCCAAATGTCGTACAGCTATATCAGACGAAGAAGTAGAGTATGAGGACATCACTGGTAAATTATGGTATATCGCCTATCCGATGGAAGAAGGTGGCACCATAGTGGTAGCTACCACCAGACCGGAGACGATGCTTGGCGATACCGCCGTAGCCGTACATCCAGCCGACGAACGCTATAAGAAGTTAGTCGGCAAACATGCCATTTTACCGCTGCTCAACCGCCGCATCCCTATAATCGCAGATGATGCAGTCGACCCCGAAATGGGTACAGGTGCAGTAAAGGTAACACCTGCACACGATCCAGACGATTTCGAGATCGCCAAACGCCATAACCTCGACATTGTGCTGGTGATGGACGAATCCGCTCATATCAACGATAAGGGTGGCAAATACAAGGGGCTCGACCGCTACGCAGCACGTAACGCCGTACTAGAAGATTTACGAAGGATGAACCTGTTAGTGAAAGAGGAACCACACCAATACGCGGTTGGACACTGTCATCGCTGTGGTACCGTTATTGAGCCGTACCTCTCCGAACAATGGTTTGTACATATGGAGCCACTTGCGAAACCCGCAATCGAAGCCGTCGAACACGGTGATATTAAGTTTTTCCCCAGACGCTGGACGAAGACCTACCTCAACTGGATGTACAACATAAAGGATTGGTGTATCTCACGTCAACTATGGTGGGGCCATAGGATACCCGTCTATTACTGTGAGAACGGGTGCCCACCATTCGCAAGTGTAGACGAACCTGAGAAATGTCCAGCCTGTGGTGCCACAAAGCTGCGTCAGGATCCAGACGTATTGGATACGTGGTTCTCGTCGTGGTTATGGCCGTTTTCAGTTTTTGGGTGGCCCGAGCAAACAGATGATTTGAAAGCGTTCTATCCCACCACGTTGCTGGTGACAGCACCTGACATTATTTTCTTCTGGGTAGCACGCATGATAATGGCAGGTTATAAGTTTATGGGTGACAAGCCCTTCAGTGACGTATATCTACACGGTATCGTACGTGATGCGCAAGGTAGGAAGATGAGCAAATCCCTTGGCAACAGTATCGATCCTATCGAAATGATCGACAAGTATGGTGCAGATGCGATGCGGTTCACCCTAATAGCGGCAGCCGGTGAGGCACAGGATCCTGCACTTAGCGAGAACAGCTTCAAGGCAGGTCGTAACTTTATCAACAAGATCTGGAACGCCTACAGGTTGGTACGTATGTTATGTGAAAAATACGGCGCAGATAGGGCACCCGCCGAACCAACAGTGGCAGATAGGTGGATAACATCACGTGTGGAGGAAGTGACGATTCAGGTTCATGAGTTGCTGACCAACTTACGTATAAACGGTGCGCTGATGACGATGTATGAATTTTTCTGGCACGAATATTGTGATTGGTACTTGGAGATTGTGAAAATCGAACCCAACCTACCAGTAGCAATTAAGGTGCTGGAACGCATGATGCGGCTCATGCATCCATATATACCATTTATAACTGAGGAAATATGGCAACACCTACCACATAGGGGGGATAGCATTGTGGTGGCTGACTATCCACGTGGCAATCCCAACCTTATCGATAAAGAAGCCATCATGTGGATGAATATTTTAAAACACGTGATCACCGAGGTACGTGCGGTAAGAAGTATATTCAATGTACCAAGGGGTGAGCTGTTGAAACTATGTTATAATGGTGATGATGAGATATTCGAGTTCCTTGTGTCACACACTAACATCTTACACAAGCTGGCATGCGTTGATAATGTTGTGGAGACCACCGAACGGCCACCATACTCCGCAAGCATAGTGGGTGAAAATTACGAGATATGGGTACCACTGGGTGAGGTTATAGATGTTGAAAAAGAGAAGCACAGGTTAATGAAGGAGATCAAAGAACTCGAATCCCTCCTACACGCAACTGAGGCACAACTCAGCAACCACAATTTCATAGAGAAAGCACCCAAAGAAGTGGTAGATAAACTAAAAACCAAAGCCGAAACCTTCCGCAACAAGCTTATAACCCTACGTCGTAATGTGGAAGGGTTCATCTAATTTATGATATTTCTGCTGTCTATATTGAGTATACTGCCGAGTTATAAAATACTCGATATCGATATTCCTACGATATTGCCACAGAGTATCAACATAGTCGAAAGCGAGTCATGGAGCTGGTGGTTACTACTGTACTTGATGCCAGGC
>CBFDTI010000106.1:0-3087 GCA_965612795.1 uncultured bacterium
CGCATTAGCACAGTTCTTAAGTATTATCTTTTTCCTTGCCTCACCAAACTCCTTGAACCTTTTGAGCTTATCTGGATCCTGTGCCAGTTTGATGAAATCTTTTGGCTCCATTTTGTAATAAGTGGTCGCTATATCCTCATAACCTTTGGGATTCGGCACCCCTATACATACAGGTAACAGCTTGATGTTTGGTGCGATACCGATCATCTCCCTGCTTTCAGCTGCTATGAGGGAAGCTACCGCTGTACCATGTGCGAGACACGCTTCATCTTCGGGATATATGGCAGATTCACCACGGGAGTCACTCTCTATGAGCTTATTTTTATAAGCGGGATGCGATAGATCCATACCGATGTCGATGACCGCAACGATTAGCCCAGTCTCGGGAAGTTTAAGTTGTGACGGCATACCTATCTGTTGCAGGTAGGGTTGTTTGGAGAAGTACTTCCCGTAATTGTAGACCCGTTCACCACTCCGTGTATGATATAAAGTTACACATGCCAGCAGGGTCACCCAGATGATAACGATACGTAACAATCTCATCATCACCCCCAATTTAGATTTAAAATAATAGTTAGGATGTCTCTTGTCCATTTCGGATATTTATTATGTAGTCTAAGATAACTGTAACAATTGACGTATAAGGTGTCAATTTTACTTTTAATAGGTTCCTAACACACAACGCGATAGGTGCAAAACCTTAATATCATGCTGTACATAGGGCTCGACATTGGGTCAGTAAGTGTCAAAACGGTTGTACTGGATAGTGATAAATCTATCAAGAAGATTTTACCCTATACCCGCCATTTTGGTGAACCCATCAAAGTGTTGCTTAAGCATTTCGAAAAGCTCTCAACCGAAATCAATATTGTCAACGACATTAGGGTTACTGGTGCAGGTGGTAAGTTAGTTGCAAGCATATTGGATGTAGACTTCATTAATGAACTACCGGCACAGATAGAAGCAGCACGTACGTTATATCCGTATGCGAAGTCGATCATCGACATAGGGGGTGAGGATTCGAAATTTATCGACATAGTTCATGAAGACTATGCAATGAACGAGCTATGTGCTGCAGGTACGGGATCGTTTCTTGATCAACAAGCTTCTCGCTTAGGATATACGATTGAGGAGTTTGCTGAACTTGCACTTAAGTCGGAGACACCACCCCGTATTGCTGGTAGGTGTACTGTATTCGCCAAAACCGATATGATACATCTGCAACAGGAAGCCACCCCCGATTATGACATAATTGCAGGTTTATGTTTTGCACTCGCACGTAACTTTAAGTCAGAGATTGCCAAAGGTAGAGATATTTTGCCACCCGTGTTGTTCCATGGTGGGGTAGCTTTCAACAAGGGTATGGTACGTGCATTTAAGGAAGTGCTTAACCTGAAGGATGACGAACTTATCGTACCCGAATACTGTGCATGGATGGCAGCCATAGGTGCCGCTCTTATGTCGATTAAGGAAAATAGGAGTAGAGAGATAAAGCTCACTGATTGTATTACGAAACTGAGGAAATATCTACAAGAGTACAAGGTAGATTGGCGTGCATTACCACCATTATCACTTAAGAAGTCGCAGCTACTTTATTTCAATAACCACAATACCAATTATGACATACGCGTAGGGGATCGTAAAATCGATGCTTACATAGGGGTAGATGTGGGCTCAACCAGTACCAAAGTAGCTGCTATCGATAAACATGGCAACCTACTGGGTGAAGTTTACTTATGGACTGCGGGACGGCCACTTGAAGCCGTACGTGAATGCTTACGTCAATTATATGCCAAGATCGGTAAGTATATTAACGTTAAAGGTGCAGGCACCACGGGGTCAGGAAGGTACCTTACTGGTGACTTCATAGGTGCAGATGTAGTTGTTAACGAGATAACGGCACAGGCGACAGCTGCCGTACATATTGACCCTACGGTGGATACGATCTTCGAGATAGGTGGCCAAGACTCCAAGTACATATCGCTGGATAACGGTGTTATCGTGGATTTCGAGATGAACAAGGTATGTGCCGCAGGTACCGGTTCGTTTCTGCAGGAACAAGCGGAACGGCTCAACCTACGCATAGAGGAGTTTGGTGATATAGCACTAACTGCTAGCCATCCGTGTGATTTGGGTGAACGTTGCACAGTATTTATGGAGACGAATCTCACCTCATACCAACGTAAAGGTGTCGATAAACATAATCTTGTAGCTGGTTTGTGTTACTCCATAGCTAGAAACTATCTTACACAGGTGGTGGGCAAAAAGCGTATAGGTAACCGTATATTCTTCCAGGGTGCAGTCGCTTTTAACCAGGGTGTAGTGGCGGCATTCGAACAGATTTTGGGCAAACCGATAATTGTACCACCGCACCCGCACGTTACAGGTGCTATAGGTGCAGCTATGGCAGCTATGGAAAAGGTGGCCGAGATCAACAACACCAAGTTCAAAGGGTTTGATAGAATCATAAACACTAAATATCGGCAGAGTATATTCATCTGTGATGGATGCCCCAACCACTGTGAGGTCAAAAAAGTCGTCATAGAAGGTGAAGCCACCCCACTCTACTATGGGGCACGCTGTGAACGTTATGAGATCAAAAAGAAAGAACAACCAAAGCATGAGCTACCGGATCTGTTTAACGAACGTGAACAATTTCTTTTTAGTGCTTACAAACCAGCTGGTGAAATTTCGGGCCCACGTGTGGGTATACCTTATGCATCGATTTTTCACGAATATTTACCGTTCTGGATGGCATTTCTGTCGGAGTTGGGGTTTAGGGTGGTGCTTTCGGATAGAACCAACAAAAAGATCATACATGATGGGGTGAGCTCCGCAACTGCGGATTTCTGTTTCCCGATAAAAGTTGTAATCGGTCATGTAATAAACCTACTCGAAAAGGGGGTCGATTACCTATTTTTGCCCAGTGTGATAGATGTACCACCACAGAAGGGTATACGACGTAGCTACATATGTCCTTACAACCAGGAGATACCACATATCATAATGTCGACAATTAAACCCAAGGTGAAAATCCTACATCCTATCATATTTTTCAGAAACCCACATGCAGCTAAACATTCACTA
>CBFDTI010000107.1:0-3052 GCA_965612795.1 uncultured bacterium
GTGCTGATACTCACCATAGTGCTGTGGCTTACGACAAGACTACATGGGGTATCCTCACATATAGTGGCGCTCATCCCTGTGGTACTATTCTTTGGTACAGGGTTATTGAAACGCGACGATTTTCGTAATCTCGAATGGGATATATTGATGTTGATGGGAGGTGGATTAGCGCTTGGTGAAGCCATCCGTATTACTGGACTCGGTACCCGTATTGTTGAACTACTGGGTATCGGCAATTTTTCACCCTTTATGGTGCTGGCAGCGTTTTTGGTTATCACCGCAGTGTTATCTAATTTTATGTCGAATACGTCAGCAACTGCGGTCATCATACCATTGACCATGGCATGTACAGGATTATTACCGATATTACCAATCGCTATTGCATTGGCTGCATCTACTGCTATGTCGTTACCTATAAGTACACCGCCCAATGCCATTGCGTATGGATCAGGTTATATTAGAATTAAAGATATGGCAGTAACGGGTACATTGATAGGTGTGTTTATCCTCATAATTATAGGTATAAGCGCCATGAGTTGGTGGAGGTTATTCTGATGGCTAAAATAAGTGTCAAAAAAGAGACATGCCCCAACTGTGGGGCAACCACTGTTGAGAACATCGTCCGTATTGCACGTGGTGAGCCTATAAAAGTTTATGTAAGGTGTACCAAGTGTGGTGCTTTTGTCGCCCGCTATAGGGTGTCACGCTACACGTCGGATAAACCGTACGAATCACTCCTGCAGATTGTACGTACCGCATATCCGGACGGTAGGTTTGCAACAAAGGAGCTAGAAGCCTTTTCGGATGAGGTGAACCGCGAGTTCAACGAAACCATAAAGCTAGTGGAGGAGCTACCCGATACACGTAGGTTGGAAGAGATCATCGGTGAATCCGAACCATAGCGTAGATTTTATGCACCCCTCTATAATATTGTCTTTGGGGGGTCGGGGTTATTTTATACAATGTTCTTGCTAGTGAGAGGACGTAGCCTACCTTTCCCATACGGTATATTTCACAACATTGCACACTTAGTTGTTAAGCTTACACTCAGTAATGGTGATACACAATATTTGCCGTTGAAGTTACCCACATCTGCATACCGTAGCTCACTTTATGGTGGGATTAAAGATGGGGATTACTGGTTATATGTCATACCCGTACCTAAAGGGGTGCAAGGTTTTGAGATATTATATACTGAATTGATGCCGGTGGAGATCAAAGATACCAAGCTTATAGATACGATACCTGATGAACTCCTTACACGGGTATTGCCACCACCCCTCCGATACAAACCGATAGACTTTAAGAAAGTTGACACTACCACGTATGAATTTGAGCTGTACATTGACCCATCATATGAGCTGGTTTTTATCGAACCTGGTACCTCTCAGCTTGGATATATGATGTTGAACGACCTACCCGTGAGTGCAATAGAAGGGGTGACCACAGAAGTACCGGTTTTCGATCGCGGTAGGTTACGTGGCAAGGTCATCCTTCCTAAAGGTGGCGAACTACGTAAGTTATTCCTGAGGGTTGAGGCCGATCCACATATCAGGTTCTATCGGAAGATGCTATCAGAAACCATGCACGTACCGAAAAATATAAAGTATCTAATACCCCAATCCCATATAGATCTGGCCTGGTTATGGCCTGAAGCCGACACCAAGATAAAGGTGCTGGGAACATTAGGTAACGTGCTCAACCTACAGAAGCAGTTTGATTTTAAATTTATATTGTCTACACCACTGTATTTGGAGTGGGTTGAATCACACAACCCCAAGTACTTAAGTAAAGTCAAATCTGCCAATATCGAGCCTGTTGGTGCGATGTTCGTAGAGGCTGACGTTAACTTACCGTTGGGTGAGACCATACTGCGGCAACTGGAGCTGGGTAAGAAACTCTGGCATGACATGTTTAATAAACATGTACGTATCGATTGGCTACTCGATAGCTTCGGCTACCCACGCACATTACCTAAGTTATACAAGCTGGCAGGTATCGATTTTATGTTTACAGCCAAGCTGGATTGGCGTACGGAGACACCCTTCCCATATCGTATATTCAGGTGGCGTGGTGACAACGGTAGTGAAATCGTGGTACTCAACGGCAGGTTACGTGAACATCTGATGTACCTCAACGATTCTGACAATATCGAGCTATTGGTATTTGGTCGTGGTGATGCTGGTGGCGGACCCACGATATATGACTTTTGGGCAGCTGAGATTATCAAGGCAACAAATCCTATCGCTAAATTGAGTACTGTTGAAACCATAATGAGAGATACAGAAATGCTACGTGATAAGCTACCGGCTTGGGATGACGAACTGTACATTGAAACACATCGTGCCACGTACACAACAGGTTGGATGATCAAACATTTATTCCGTATGGCTGAACGTAAGCTGCTAGTTATCGAGAAGCTTCACTCCACATTGCTGATGCATGGGCTAACACCAAAATCTATGGACAAGCTACCGGGATTGTGGCGACAACTGCTGAAGTTTAGCTTCCATGATATACTATGTGGTACTATCGTACGTGATGCACGTGAACAGATTGAACATCAGCTACAGGAGCTGAATAATGAGTTAGATCACATAATTTCAACCACTCTACAATTGAACACTGGTAGTATAGAGGTGACGTTTTCACCTTACGAGACGATAGGGTTTGTAAAGGAAGAACCACCGTTACCAGTAGGTAGGACGAACTTTCTTCCCCCGCAGCTACAAGTTTTTGACGATGCACGGCAGTTCCTCGATGCATGGAACATACGTAAACCTAGCAATCCACTTGCTGAGATATCGGAGACCCATGATACAAATGATCCCAATATGATCCATTATGAAATTGGTCACCATTCATCAGCTGAACTATGTGTTACGAAACTATCGGCTGGGCTTGTAAGGATCGATTTACAGATAGATTGGCACGACCGTGAACGTCTGTTGAAGCTAAGGTTTCCGTTGAAGTTCGAGCCTATAAAGTTCATCTGTGGCAAACCTTACGGGTGTCAGGAATACCCAGTACAGCCGATCACCACATACGATAA
>CBFDTI010000108.1:0-3010 GCA_965612795.1 uncultured bacterium
GGTAATCCAATACCTGAGGTTGTGATACGTGGCTATCCACACGGTTGTGATACGGGGTTGGTGGATCCAGTCTTTACGTTGATGTCTGATAACAATGGTAACTTTACGCTCACCGATAGTGTATCGGTTGACTGGTATGACATCTACATACATCATTTTGGCTATAACCCATTATTTGACTCAATATTTGTGGCGTATGGGGATAACTTCTACACGTTCGAGCTTACACCTTCACTGTGGGGTACAGTCTATGGTAGGGTCTACGAAGAAGGTACTGATAGCTCATTAGCAGCTACTATATCTATCTATAGGGCTGATAATAATGAACTTTATATGCAAACAAACAGCGATCCAGTGACCGGTAACTACAGTGTGAGCTTACCGTATTTCACGTATAGGTTTAGGGTGTTTGCACCCCAACATATACCAGTAGTACGTGAGGTCACCGTAAGTAGTGATTCGATCAACGAAGACTTCAAGTTATCACCCACTGTCGGTAACATACTGATTGTCAATGATGACAATGGTACACGTGGTACCAAGGTTAAAGATAGCTTCAGTAAGTCCGAATTTATATATAATGACCCATCAAAGGCAGGCGAATCTGCACAGGAGATGGAAACCATTCTGGTAGCTGAAGGGTTCAATGTGGAGCGTGTCAATTCAAATGCCACCAACCCGGACGATTGGTGGGATTATGATTTACTTATCTGGTGTGATGGTGACGACCATGAGCCGTTGGAGTCATCTCAATATCGTGATTGGCTTATAGGCTACGTGCAGGCAGGTGGTAAGTTATTGATAGAAGGTGGTGAAGTAGGTTACGATTTTTATGGTGATGTTGAATTTGCACGTAACGTGCTACATATTGTGGATTGGGAAGCCGACAACGCCGGTCCGCTGGTACTCGAATCTGGTATGGAAGGTCATCCCATAGTTAGTACACCATACTCGGTACCTGATACGATTTCGCTAAACTATGACGATTACGGTGATGAGGATGCGCTCGTACCTACAGAGGATGCATATCTGATTTACCACACTACAGATTATACGAACTGCGCTGGTATACTGGTTTATGACAACAACCCTGCACCTCAGAGTGCACAGATTGTTTTCTATGCATTGAATTTTGCCAGCATCAACGATAGCACTACACGACATAACTTATTAGCTAACACTGTATATTACCTATTAGCTGAGGAGCCACCACCTCCTTCGTTAATATACGGGATAGCAAGTACACGTGACGATGGCCGTGAAGGTATAAAGGTAACCCTAATCCCCGGTGGATGTACGATCACGGATACAAGTGGTAAGTTTGCATTCCCGGTTTACCCCGGTACATATACATTATGTGCTGAGAAGGAAGGTTATGCAACAGTTAGAGTCGATACGCAGGTTGGTGAATACGATACGGTGTTCATTGAGTTAACGCTTGCACCTTACCATACCTTATACGAGTTTGATTTTGAAACCTCAAATGGTGGATTTATACCGCATGGGGTCCTGTGGGAGTGGGGTACCCCCATAGTGGGGCCATCTGTTGCACATAGTGGTGAGAATTTATGGGGTACAAACCTTGATGGCGAATACTCTAATAATGCAAATGCATGGCTCACATCACCAGAGATTGACCTGTCTGGGTTCAGCAAAAACGGCGATACAGTGATAGCGCTTGAGTTCTGGCAATGGTACGATATCGAAAGCGGTTGGGACGGCGGTAACGTGAAGATATCCACCGATGGTGGCACCAGCTGGTACATATTGGACACGGATCCCTATTATCCGGGGACGGCAGATTCCGACAACGCTGGTATACCCAATGAACCATGCTTCACAGGTACCAATACAACATGGCATAGGGTGATGTGCGACCTTACTCCATATGCAGGTGATACTGTAATTATAAAGTTCCATTTCGGTAGCGATGGCTCAATCACAGAGGCGGGTTGGTACATAGACGATGTAGCGATAAAATATGCGATACTTACGGGTGTGGAAGAGACCACCCCAGCTATAACGAGGTTTAACCTTCACGTAACCAACCCCGTAGTTGATAGGATAAGGCTGCAGTACGAGTTACCAACCAAGGAATGTGTATCCATCACACTATATAATGTGTTGGGTCAACAGGTAGGTAGCCTGTTGCATAAATTGTACGAACCCGGTAGATACGAGTACGAGGTACCAATTGAGTTACCCGCTGGTGTGTACTTCTTGAGATTCAAAGCCGGTGGATATGAAGCAATACATAAACTTATCGTCATAAGATGAAAGATCAGCTAACGTTTGAGCAGGCACTACAGAGGGTCGAGGAGATCGTATCTACACTTGAGCGTGGCAATATACCATTGGAAGAAGCCATCACATTGTATGAAGAGGGGAAGAGATTGCTAGAGTTTTGTCGCAAGAAGCTTGAAGCTGCCGAACTGAAGGTCAAAGAGCTCATCAAAGATAAGGAGGGTTATAGGTTACGTGAACTCAAGTAGATGAGCATTTTGGACAGCATAAACACACCGGCTGACTTAAAGTCATTGTCTATAGCAGAGCTTAAGATATTGGCTGAGGAGATACGTGAGTTTATCATACGTACGGTGAGCCAAACAGGTGGCCATCTTGCGCCTAACCTTGGTGCGGTTGAACTTACGCTTGCATTACATTATGTGTTCGATGCACCCACGGATAAGATAATCTGGGATGTAGGCCATCAATCTTATACTCACAAGATAATCACCGGTAGGAAGGACAAATTCCATACACTACGTCAGTACGGTGGTATAAGTGGGTTCCCATCGCGTGACGAAAGCGAATATGATGTATTCGGTACCGGGCACGCAGGTACCTCAATATCAGCAGCACTCGGTGTAGCAGTGGCACGCGATCTTAAAGGTGAGGATTATAAAGTTATAGCAGTTATAGGGGATGGTGCGCTTACTGCAGGTATGGCGTATGAGGGGTTGAACCAGCTCGGTTTCTTAAAGACAGATATGATAGTGGTGTTGAACGA
>CBFDTI010000109.1:0-2686 GCA_965612795.1 uncultured bacterium
AACACCGGCAATCCGCGATCTATGAAAACCAACTCTTCCGTAGCAGCACGACTGAGTGCCTCCTCGAGCGCCGTTTTATCAGCCCCTTTCTCTTTGTAAGCTTCCAGCCCTGCCTTTAGTACTTTAACAAGAGGTGCACGGTACCGCTTACAATAGTCGATAGCCGCATCTACACCTTCCTCCTTCACCAGCCGCTTTATCTCGGCTAACACCCTATCCGCGTTCACGCGTGCCAGCAAGAAACTTATGAACCTCTCAATAATATAAGCAGCACCTATCAACGCCGCAGTAAGTAATGGGTACATGTAGACGCCACCTTCTTTCATAAAACTTACGAATGTTGAAGTTACGCCTGCCACTTTGACCTCCTTTTTAGTTTTAAAATTAACTGCTTCCGTATGAGGTCAACCCTCAGCACATCCACTTTTATCCCCTGTGCTCATAAATCTTAAGAAATTCACTCACAAGATAAAAAGATCCCGTCACTAACACGAGATCCGTAGCATCGATCAACTTACTAAGCTTCCCTATAGCGGTGACGAGATCTGTCTGTTCGCCGGTCACACCTCTCGCGGTGAAGATTTTTGCCACTTTAGCTGGTGACATTGCTCGCGGGTGATTAAGTGGCACCCAAAATGCATAATGCACATGAGGTGCAAGGATTGCAGCAATACCATCCACATCTTTATCACGCATCACACTAAATATGAGGAATAATTTCTTGTATGGTATGATACGATTTATTGTGTCCATCAGCGCCTTTATTGAACATGGGTTATGTGCACCATCAACTATATACCAGGGGGCACGTTGTAATATCTCGATCCTACCACGTAACCTCACACGTTCTATGCCCGCTTTGATTTGATCTCCGGATATACCCAGTATCTGTGCTGCTTTTATTGCCAGCATCGCATTTAACACCTGATGTTCACCTAACAGTGGTACAAAATAGTCTTCACCGTCCAGTTGAAAGTATGTACCTTGAAGTGTCAGTTCCACCTTTTTGATACCTGCAGTTGACAGCTCTATAGGTTTAGCACCTTTGGTCTTTGCCACATGCTCTATAACCTCTCTGACTTCGGGCTTCTGTGCCCCATATATAACATATGCGCCTTGTTTGATGACACCCGCCTTCTCACGTGCTATCTGGAACAACGAACGTCCTAATATATGAGTATGATCATAATCTATGTTCGTGATAACTGCTAACTTTGCATCCACCACATTTGTTGCATCTAACCTACCGCCCAGTCCCACTTCTAACACACTATATTTTGTACCTTTATGCGCAAAATACATGAAGGCTATTGTGGTTAATAATTCAAACACTGTACGTCTGCTGGTAACAATTGGCTTGATAGTATCCATAAGGTGGGCAAATTCCTCTCCCGATATGCGTCTATTTTCGAACTGTATGCGTTCACGTACGTCCATAATGTGGGGTGACATATATAGGCCTACAGATTCACGTATAATATAGCTTAACATAGTGGCTACTGAACCCTTACCTTTAGTACCTGCAACCACGATGGGGGTACCAATTTTTTCGTGTGGGTTACCGAGATATTTAAGAAAGTTACGAAACGAAAACAGCGACTGTCGATACGGACGTACCTCTTTTTCAAAATCTTTAAACCCATAGAGGAAGTCGAGTGCCTCCTCGAATTTCATTTACAACCCAACTTATAATCAAACGGTATGACGCAAACTGTGTGCACATTTTTGAGCGGAAAAACGTATTCTTTCCTATAGAATTTGAGTGATACAAGTGATAACCCCTCATCCCCGTATAATAGTACCCATAGAGAATTGGGTAAAAATATACCCCCATCTACACTTAATGGTAGTAACTTCAGCTCAACATCTTTCTTCGTATCCCATATCATCACTTTTTCCGCACCTATTATTAACAACTTATGTGAATCTGTTGATGGCTTCACCTCCTTGATACTGATGGGCAATCCATAATCACCCACAATCCGATCTTCGAGCATATCGAGAACCAGTAATTTTCCCTCTCTCGACCATACATAAAGCTTGGTACCATCTGGTAGCATCGCCAACCCATCATATTCACCAATTCGTATATTCTGCCATTTATCTTCTATTAATCGCCACACGTAGAGCGTGTTATCCCCCAACACGTATAGTTTACTCCCATATGGGGTAACATACATATCATGTGCCCCACTTAAGGTAGGTGATGCAGTAACCTGTAATTCTGGTGTAATTATGTAAACCCCTTCGTTATCGAGTACATATAGTCTGTTTGTTAATTTATCACGCATAAGCTTTATGCCACCTTCGATGGGCAACTTTTTTGTACGATCAACGTTCCTTATTGAATATCGGCTCAATACCCACACATCCGGCGGCTGTACAAGTATATCTATGAAATCATCACGCCACTCCATAAGACCTGCCACTCCCGTGCTATCCCAGCGGTAAAGTGAATCACCCATCACATAGAGTGTGTTGTGTTCCCATCGCATTTTAGTTACCTCAAACCCCAATCTCAGCGTATCAACGTGTGGTGGTACCAAGTTCACCACATACGCGATACTATCACTACATGCCACCACCTTTATCTCCTGTAATTCAACATCACCCGTGATAGGCGCCAGTATGGTCATCAATCCTATAAATATACAAAGGTTCATCGTAGTAGTTCGACCATCTCGCG
>CBFDTI010000110.1:0-2684 GCA_965612795.1 uncultured bacterium
ACCGTCTTCCATCAACACAAATGCTGCACGTGGATCGTAATCCCTTGGCTGGCCCACACTGCCGGGGTTTATCATGTATCTTGCATCCGGTACTATTTCAAACGTGTAACTTTCGATCACCTCCACTTTGTTATCGCTCTCCCTATAGGCTATCGCTTGATGTGTATGCCCGAAGAAACATATCTGTTCATTGAACGTCCTAAACTCCCAATCCGCATCCCACACATCCAGTATATATTTCCAGCGTGTAGGGTCTGATGGTGCACTATGTACATAAAGTATGTTCTCTTCCTTGTGTGTATACGGTAACTTACGTAGGAAATCCAAATTTTCCGAATCCAGCACCTTACTCGTCCATATACATGCTTCCTTGGCAAATGGGTTAAATTCTTCCAACGACGTTAACCCCACCACAGCTGCATCGTGGTTACCTATGAGGTTAACAGCTGCCACCTCTTTTGCCTTCTTAACACATAGGTTAGGATCCGCACCGTAACCTACTATATCACCTAAAATGATGATTTTGTCAACTTTTTCCTTATCCAAGAACCCCAGTACCGCCGAAAATGCTTCCCAGTTACCATGTATATCACTCAGTATCGCCAGCTTCATACTCGTCAGGTGCACTTAGTGTTTCACGCAATAGTATCCCCTTATATACCGCATCCAGCACACCGTTCACAAACCTACGTGCATCATCACTCGAATATTTCTTTGTCACCTCCAGCGCCTCATCTATCGACACCTTCGGTGGTATATCCTCTACATACAACATCTCCGCTATCGCCCACCTCAGTATATTCTTGTCAACGATCGCCAACCTCGTTATATCCCAATTATGTGATACCGTTGCTATTATTTTGTCTATCTTGGGTAAATGCTCTATCACCAACTTTATGAGCTTACGTGCATAGATACGGCTGGGCACCGGCACCGTGGGCCGGTTAACCATCTCCTCAATTATACCCTCGATATCCGTACAATTGTGTAACTCCCACGCATACAATACCTGTAGCACGAGCTCACGCGCACGTCGCCTATATTTTGCCTTACCCCTCAAAAAACGAGCCATTAAATGTTTTCAACCAGCCCCATCATCTCCAATAAATATAGAGCTGCGTCATACCCCTTGTTACCTGCTTTAAGGCCAGCCCTCGACAATGCCTGGTCCTCAGAATCTGCCGTTATTATACCAGTGGTTACCGGTATTTTATACTTGATGGCGATTGATTGTATGCTTCTAAACACTGTTGCTGCTATGAACTCAAAATGTGGCGTATCGCCTCGTATTACAGCACCTAAACATATCACACCATCGACTCCACCTTTATCCAATACCAGCTTCAATATCTGTGGTATCTCCAACACACCCGGTACCTTGTATAGCTGGATCGCATCTTCAGCCACCATATGACGTGTAAGACAATCGATGGCACCCTCCACCAGATGTTTGCTGATGAGCTGGTTGAACCTTGCCACTATAATGGCAACCCGTTTGCCCTTACCTATGAGCTTACCCTCGTATGTTTTCATCTTCTCTCCTATATATCAATTATATGGCCTAACTTCTTCTTTTTGGTCTCCAGATACCTTTTATTGTGTGGATTAGCCGGTATCTGTATAGGTACACGTGCAACCACCTTTAATCCATACCCTTCGAGGCCAACAATTTTCTTTGGGTTATTCGTCAACAACCTTATTGTCGACAACCCCAAATCCACCAGTATCTGTGCCCCTATACCGTAATCCCTCAGGTCAGGCGGATACCCCAATACAAGGTTAGCCTCTACAGTGTCGAGCCCCAAATCCTGCAACGCATACGCACGAATCTTATCACGTAACCCTATACCACGGCCCTCATGATGCCTCATGTACAGGAATACACCACAACCTTCGCGGTCGATCATCTTCAACGCCTCCGCCAACTGTGCACCGCAATCACATCGTAGTGAATGAAACACATCACCTGTCAGACACTCCGAATGTACACGTACCAATACGTTCTGTTTACCACGTACGTCACCCTTAACCAATGCCATATGTAACACACCTGTGAATTTCTCCTCGTACAGATAGACTTTAAATTCACCCCATTCGGTAGGCAATACCGTAGTAGCTACACATTCAACCAGCTTCTCGCGTTGTAACCTGTATTTTATCAAATCCGCTATCGTGATGATCTTCACCCCCCACTTACGTGCAAGTTGTATCAACTTGGGTACACGTGCCATAGAACCATCATCATCCATAATTTCACATAACACACCTGCTGGATAGAGACCTGCCAGTCGTGCCAAATCGACTGCCGCTTCCGTATGACCTGCACGCTTCAACACACCTTCATTCCTTGCCCGTAATGGGAACACATGTCCAGGACGTACAAAATCTTCCGGTTTAGCGGTTGGATCTATTAACTTCTTGATGGTTACAGCACGGTCGTATGCACTTATCCCCGTAGTTGTACCCTCAGCGGCATCTACCGACACCGTAAATGGTGTACCAAACTTCGATGTATTGTCAGGTACCATCGACGGTATCTTGAGTTCCTCCAATCTCTCACCCAACAATGATACACATATCAATCCACGCGCATTCTTGGCCATAAAGTTTATAGCCTCGGGGGTCACCTTCTCAGCTGCTATAATAAGATCGCCCTCATTTTCACGATTTTCGTCATCTACAAC
>CBFDTI010000111.1:0-2676 GCA_965612795.1 uncultured bacterium
GTCTTACCATGGTCAATATGTCCAAGCACTGACACCACTGGTGGACGTGGCTTCACTTCTTTTGGTTCTTCCTCTTCTACGAGCTCCGCCTCAATGCTAACTTTCTTCACTTCATAACCCAGGTCCTGTGCCAATATCTGTGCAGTCGTAAAATCAATCCTCTGGTTAACAGTAAGCGTAAGTCCAAACTCCCGTAACGCGTGTGCAACAAGGTCGACGGGATTCATCCCCAAAGTTTCGGCCAGCTCCTTCACCGAAATAACCTCTGGTATACCTATAACTTTCTGTTCCTTCTCCTTCTCTCTTTTTTCATATTCGGGACGCCTTTTCTTGTGACGTTTGAAGGGTTTAGACTCAATTCTTGCCCACGTCTGCCGTATTTCACGTTCCGCTTCGTCACGTGGTGGCTCCTCCTTATACTCTTCATATGGTAACAATGTACGTGGTTTGTGGAATTTGCGTCTCTTGCGTTCTTCTATTTTGTAACGATATCGTTCTTGATCCAATTTCTTACGACATGCTTCAATCCACTCCGGTGGCACTATACTACGGGAGCCGCCTTTCACTTCATAACCAAGTTCAGCCAATAACTTACGTAGCGCACCGGTTGATAGATGTAACTCTTTTGCCACTTCAAACAGTGGTTTACCACCGTTACTCACTTGGTACCTCCCTGAGTTTCAGCTGACGTACCTCATCCTCGATCTTCTCCGCTATCGTGAATATAAGTTTCAACTCCTCGTCATTGAACTCACCTATTTCACGCAAATCATCCTCATTTCTTAATATAGCCCTTGCTGTGAATAGGTTATGTTTTATCAACCGTTCCTTTATATCATCTGTGAATTCAGCTATATTAAGCACACTCTCACGTTCGTATTCTTCTGGGCTAAATATATCGATATCATAATCCACGAGCCTGGATGCAAGGTATGCATTTTGTCCGCTCTTACCTATGGCTTTAGGCAGGTCTTCGGGTTCTACCACCACAGTGATCTCTTTCCTTTCGTTGTCCACCTTTTGTGTGATAATACGTGCACCTGAGAGTGCACGTGAGACAAGTACCACCAACTCATCACTCCACTGTAACACATCTATTTTCTCGCCCTGCAATTCCTTTACTATTGGTTTGATCCGCCATCCTTTATTACCGACACATGCACCTACTGGGTCGACTTTTGGATCATTTGAAGCCACTGCAACTTTAGCCCGTTTACCGGGTATACGGGCGATAGCCTTTATCTCTACTACACCATCTGCAATTTCGGGGATCTCGAACTCCATCAACCTTTTGAGGAAACTTGGATGTGTACGTGACAGTATAATGTTATCTTTTTCGTCCACCCTCAACACTACTGCTCTGATGTTACCACCTTGACGGAAATAGTTATGTTCACCTGGTATCTCCTCACTTACAGGTAATATTGCTTCAGCACCTCCTAAATTAACAAGTATATTGTAACGATCGATCTTCTGTATCGTACCAGCAACCAATGTTCCTACCTTTTTGCGGTACTCCTCTGCTATCCTGTGGCGTTCTTCCCTTTCGATACGTTCCAACAGCAACTGTTTGGCAACAATAACAACGCTCCTGGGGAAATCCTCGGGTGCCAACGATATTTGAATAGTGTCACCCACTTTTGCACCTGGATTATATTTACGTGCCTGCCTTAACGTAATCTCACCAGGCTCTTTGGGTCTATGTACTACTTTTTGTGTTATAACGATCCGTATATCACCTGTAGTCTCTGATACCCTAATTTGTATGTCGCCTGTGAGATCCATCTTCCTGGCTATCGCTTCTTTTAAAGATTCCTCAAAGATTTCACGCACCAGCTCCCACGGTAGCTGTCGCTCGTCCGCTATATCTCTGATAGCTTGCGTTAATGCCCTCGACATCAATACCTCCTTTTGCGGCCACCCGGCGAGGATACCTCCAGTGTATAGTTACCTATGCTATTGTCCATATCGAGATATTTCTTAAGCTCACGACTCACATACACACATTGATCTATTGTTATGCGGTTGGGTGTGTCCACAAATACCCGAATATAAGCGTTGTTTACAGTACCATGGGCCTCAATATCCACCAAGAATATATCTGAATCCTCGATTATGCGTTCCACAAGTGAACGCACCTTAGCGATAATTTCTGACTTATTGAGTCGCATCTTCTATCTCCTTTATAATGTTCAACACCTTATCTACACACATTTCGTACTTAACTTTGATCCGCTCATTTGTAGCTCGTATTTTAATTTCCACCATTTCATCCCTCCACACTTTCTCACCCAATATTAAAATAACTGGAATACCAACTAAGTCACCATCTTTAAGTTTAACACCCGCACTCGTACTGCGGTCGTCATAAAGTACCTCAATATCTCTTTTCATCAACTCTTTATATAAATTATCAGCTACCTGTACGAGGTCGTAATTCTCCGGATTAAGGGTTGTAACAAGTGCCTGAAAAGGGGCTACACTTAGCGGCCATATAATGCCGTGTTCATCATGATGTGTTTCAATGATCGCCATCATCGATCGCTCTATCCCTATACCATAACTACCCATAAGTATAGGTTTATTTTTACCATCACGGTCGAGGAAGGTTGCCCCCATAGCCTCTGAATATTTTGTACCTAACCTAAATATGTGGCCAACTTCAATAGCGGGTTC
>CBFDTI010000112.1:0-2602 GCA_965612795.1 uncultured bacterium
TGGGGTAGTGTGATCGGTTCATATGTAGGGCTTATACTTGTGTCGTTCATGTTCACGACGGTGGGGATATGGGCATCATCACTTACGGCAAGCCAGATAGTTGCTATGATAGTGGGGTTGGTTATTGTGTTTATGTTCTTCTTGCTGGGTAAGGTTGCAAATTTTGCACCTGATTGGTTGAGCCCATTCCTTGCATTCGTCGGTATAGATCAACACATGGAGAACCTATCTCGTGGTGTACTCGATACACGGAGCATAATATATTTCATCACTGTGGGTGGGTTGTTTCTATTTCTTACATATTTGACGTTTAAGCGGTTCTTGGAGCGGTTGATGGGTGGTGCTACGTTGGTATTGGTGATACTTATAGTCTTCTTTGCAAACCTAATATCCTATTATGTCTATCACAGGTGGGATATATCCGAAGGTAGGGTATACTCATTATCACCTGCATCTGTTAGGCTGGTGCGTGAGCTTCACGACCCTATACTTGTACGTGCATATGTGACGGCAAAGTTACCACCCCCATATAACGTGCTGGCTGAGTACGTTACAGATATGTTACGTGAGTACCGGGCAGCAAGTAGGGGTAAGTTCAAACTGGAGATAATAAATCCAAACACGCCCGACAAGATGCGTGAAGCCACCCGCATGGGTATACAGGCGTTACCTTTACAAGAGGTAAAGGCTGGTGAGTTTGCACTCAAAAATGCATTCCTTGGTGCGGTCTTCATATATGGAGATAAGCGTGAAACGATACCGGTGTTCGAAGATATATCGAATTTGGAATATCAGGTGACATCACTCATACGTAAGCTTACAATGGAAGAGAAACCCATAATAGGTATCGTAAAGGGACACAATGAGGCGGATCTTGCGCGTAGGTTGAAACATGAGATTGAAAAATTATATGAGCTAACTGAGATCGATATTGAGGCTGATTCTATACCAGCAGACGTGGAGGCGTTGATTGTGGTAGGCCCCGAATCGCCATGGAGCGATTCTGCATGCAGCAAATTAGAGCGATTTCTAGAACAGGGTAAACGAGCTGCACTATTTCTCAGCACGTATAAGGTGAACTTACAGACTTTCAACACTACGCGGTTGGAGACGGGGCTTGATTCATTGCTTGCGAAATATGGTATAAAGTTGGAGCCTGGGTTTGTATTCGACCCGGTCTGTGAAAACGTACGCGTAACTACACGGCAAGGGTTCTTTACCGTGACACGGTTGGTATCGTACCCGCTGTTCGTACGTGCGACCACCCTTAATACTGAACATCCCATAACACGTAACCTTGGTAGTGTAACGTTTCCGTTTGTATCACCGGTGGAGGGTGGTAAGCCGCTGGCATGGTCTTCACAATATTCGTGGTTACTTAGTACACCATTTATGGTGGCACCAGGACAACAATATAAACCGACCGGCGAGCAGGCTGCACGGCCATTGGCAGTATATACAGATAGTTTAGTTAGATTAGTGGTTATCGGTACAGCTACTATACCGACGGAGGATTACATAACACCGGGTGGGCTCGCATTCTGTATGAATTTGGTGGATTGGTTGGTACAGGATGAGAGCTTACTAGCGATTAGGGGTAAAGGGATAAAAGCACGTCCGTTGAGGAAGTTATCACCTACCAACCAAACAATCGTCCGTATAGCTAATATACTGGTACCTATAGGAATATTGTGGGGGATAGGTTTATACAGGAGACGTAGTTTGCGTCGGACAAAACATGTTACTTAAGGAAATTATAAAAATTGACGAAGAACAAGTTGCAGCAAAAATTGTTGACTTCATCCGATACCATTTGACGAAATCCAACCGTAAGGGGCTCATACTGGGGTTGTCGGGTGGACTTGATTCAGCTTGTGTGGCTGGGTTGTGTGTTAGGGCAACACTTCCACAGAATGTATTGGCTCTCATAATGCCGGAGAGAGATTCACATAGTGATACTGTAGAAGATGCGAAGCTGGTTGCGGATACGTTTGGTATAGAAACGGAGATTATCGATATATCACCGATACTTGAAGAGTTTGGTGTGTACGATATGTTGCCACGAAAGATAATGGATATGAAACGCGTACTGCCGGGTTTGGTGAGGGCTGGATATAGGGTGGTGCCGAAGAATTTAAACCCATTTTTGGGTGGGTTAGAAGGTGCGACCTTCGATTGGATGCACCCTATAGAAGCATATTACAGGATAAAGCATAGGGTGAGGATGGTCACCCTATATTTATGGGCAGAGAAATTGCATTATCTCGTTGTAGGTACGAGCAACAAAACCGAAGATATGACGGGGTTCTTCGTGAAATACGGTGATAACGCAGCTGATATTATGCCGATAAAAAATCTTTATAAAACACAGGTGAGACAACTTGCACGCTATTTGGGTGTACCTGATAAGATAATAGGGAAGCTGCCCAGCCCGGACTTATTGCCAGGTATCACCGATGAGTTGGCACTTAAATTAACCTATGAGAAGCTCGACCTCATTCTGTTGGGTATCGAAAAGAATATGGACGATGATGCTATCGCAAAGGAAGTGGGTGTAAAGCGTACCACAATAAAGTATGTGAAACGTTTGATTAATGCCGCA
>CBFDTI010000113.1:0-2552 GCA_965612795.1 uncultured bacterium
ATACTCGATCAAACCGCAGAGCGGTTAGTTACGTTGATACAGCAGCTGGGTGGTGACGCACTTGCTATCCCAGCAAGCCAAACAGTGGATTGGGAAGCACAAGTTGGCCACATATCACACAAACAGGTTGCATACCTTGCAGGCCATGGTTGGATAGGTAAGTCAGGTTTGTTAGTTAATCCCACGTTTGGTGCACAGGTACGATATGCATCGATACTAACCAACTTGCCTCTAAAAACTGATATACCGATCGATGGTAGTTGTGGTACCTGCCGTAAATGTATAGATGTATGTCCAGCAGGTGCACTGAGTGAGGACGGTTGGGACAAAGATAAATGTCTAGCACAACTTAGGAAGTTTGCCGGTATACGAGGTATCGGGCAATACATCTGTGGGGTATGCATTAAGGTATGTGACGGCAAACTTGAATAAATAATATGTCAGAGTATCGTCAGAATGTGGTCACACATGAGTGGGTGGTTATTGCACCCGAACGCAGAGGTAGACCGCATGAGGTTAGTCTCACCTTTACGTTACCTGAGTTAAAAGAGTACGATCCAAGCTGCCCATTCTGTCCCGGTGGTACGAGTGAACGGGAGCACACAATTTATGAGCTAAGAGAAGCTGGTGAGTGGGTTCTACGTGTGGTACCCAACAAATACGCACCATGCAGTGGAACTGGTGAGCCTCGTAGACGGATAAATGGTAACTTTGTCTCTATATCAGGTTATGGTATTGCTGAGGTGGTAATCGAATCCCGTAAGCATAACGAGACACTGGCAACTTATTCCTTACATGAGATCGAGAACATACTTACCGCATATCTTGTACGATATCGGGAGTTGGTCAAATTACATCCCAAGATCGACCTTGTTACAATATTTCGCAACTATGGACCTTTAGCAGGTACGTCGTTATTGCATCCACACTCACAGATAATAGCAACACCGATCGTACCTGCTGGGTTGAGGAACAGCTTTCACGAGGCTCGTCGCTACTGTGACGCATTTGGCACCTGTGTAGTATGTGATTATATCGGACGCGAGCTTGAACTTGGCACCCGCATAGTCTTGCGTAACGAACATTTTGTTGTGTTAGAACCATTCGCCGCACGTGTGCCATTTGAGACGTGGATAGTACCGCTACGTCATCATGCAGGGTTCGATTTGCGGGATGATGAGCTACCCGCACTCGCTACTGCTATATCCACAACATTCCGTAAGTTACATAAGCTTATGCATCAACCATCGTATAACTTGATAATCAAAACCGCACCCGCAAGTCAGGAGAACGTTGAGCACCTTCACTGGTATATTGAAATACTTGTACGTACAGCTGGACCGGCTGGGTTTGAACTTGGCTCCGGCATATACATAAACCCGATGCCACCGGAAGAAGCAGCAAGTTTGCTGAGGGATATCAACACATGAGTTGAAGTTCACAGCTTATCTGGTAATACTCTGGAACTTCCCATGAAAAGAATACAACTTTTTTAAGTTAAATCCCGTCTATATTTTGGACATAAGGAGGTAACATGTGGCATCGTATCACACGCAATGGGTGGGTAAGCTTTTTGATTTGTATAATATCGCTTTATAATATCCCGCTACTTAGCAACCCATTATGTGCAAATTTTACCCTAAATGATACGCTTACGCTCACGGAATGTATCGAAATAGCGCTAAGTAACTCACCCGACCTCCGCGTAGCACGCAACAACTTACGTGCGATAGAGCTCAATTTACAGGATGCGGAGACAGCCATTGCACCCACCATACAGCTATCGGGTGGTTATAACCTCAACAATGTATATAACAGGTTGGAGTGGACCCCCAACCACTACAACTTGGGCATCAACGCCACAATTACACCGTTCAGTAGCGGCAAGAACTTGATAAATATTGCCAAAGCACATAATTCACTCGCTATACAGCGTCAAATCTACCGTACTACCGAGCAAACAGTCATACTTAACCTTATATGTAAGTATTTCGACCTGCTCAAGTCACAGGCTATGCTCAAACTGTATGAGGAGAATCTCACCCAGAAACAGCAGCAGCTTGACCTTGCCCACACAAGGTTTGAACTTGGGCTTGCACCCAAATCCGATGTATTGAAGGCTGAGGTAGAAGTTACACGTGCTGAGGTTAACCTCACCCAAGCCAGAGGGGAGCTTGAGCTCGCCCGTATGGAACTAAACGCTGCTTTAGGTATAGATCTGGATTATCCAATAAAGATTAAGCAGGTTGAATTTATAGAAGAGCAGCCACCCAGCATAGACTCTTGTATTGCTATTGCATTAAAGGAGCGACCTGACCTGCTCAGGTCACAATCTGATATCGTGGTCAACGCTTATAACCTAAAACTTGCATGGTTGGAAAGGTTGCCCTGCTTAACAATTACAGGTAGTTATCACCTTCATGCGGATAGATTTATATTCGGTGATACACCATTAAACCGTACTAATCTCACCCAATATAGTGATTGGTCCATATCGGTGGGGTTGAGTTTCCCAATATTTGATGGAGGTAAAACTTGGCGTGCTATAGAAA
>CBFDTI010000114.1:0-2539 GCA_965612795.1 uncultured bacterium
CATCTCCTCCGGCCATATCTCCACATTTATCGTCTCTTCCGGCCTCCTCTGTGATATTTGCCAGTTCTGGCAATATATACACCTGAAATTACACCCTGCTGTCCCTATGGATAACGCACGCCTTCGTGGCATAAAATGGAAGAACGGTTTCTTCTCAATCGGATCTATGTGCACACTCGTCGGATTAGCATAAACCAACGTGTAGAGTTTACCACCCACGTTCTCCTTCACTCTACAGAAACTACGCTCACCTGGCTTCAGCACACATTCATGTGGACAGTGTACACACTGTACTTTATTATCTTCCAACTTCTTATAAAACATACACTCACGTCGCGTAACAATGAGCCCCTTACCTTCACGCCTTGCCTCTATAATCTCGGGGAATAATAAACTCCCCACCCCTATTCCTATTAACCGTTTGATAAACTCGCGTCTCGATATCTTCTTGCCCTTCATACAAATAGCGAGCTAACCGACCTCCCTTCATGTATACGTACGATTGCCTCCCCCAACAGTTCTGCTACCGATACCACCTCTATTTTATATGATGTACGTCTAAGTGGTATCGAATCTGACACATATAGCCGATCAAGTGGCGCCTCCTCCACCCTTTCGACTGCCCTCCCTGATAGCAACGCGTGTGTCGCCCAGCAATATATCCTGCTCGCACCTCGCTCCTTGAGCGCCTTAGCTGCATTCGCTATCGTACCACCCGTATCTATTATATCGTCCACAATCAACACCTCCTTACCCTCTACATTACCTATCACATTCATCACTTCCACCATATTAGGTGCGGGTCGCCATTTATCGACGATCGCTATCGGTAAGCCTCCCAACGCCCTACCCACATGTCGTGCTTTACGTGTACCCCCCACATCGGGTGCAACCACCACCGTATTGCTAAGATCTAATATTGAGTTGTTTTTAAAATGCTGTACTATCACATACGTAGATAACAGGTGATCCAACGGCACATTAAAATACCCCTGAATCTGATCCGCATGCAAATCCAATGTCAACACCCTATCCGCACCCGCTGTGGTTAGCAAATCTGCCACCAACTTCGCCGATATAGGTACACGTGGTTCATCTTTCTTATCCTGCCTGCCATATCCATAATATGGTATAACCGCCGTTATCCTTTGTGCCGATGCCCTCTTCGCTGCATCAATAATTAACAGCAGCTCCATTAAGTTATCCGCCGGCGGTTGTGTCGACTGTATCACAAACACGTCCGCCCCTCGTATGTTCTCCTCAAACTTCACGAATATCTCGCCATCCGCAAAATTCTTAATTGTAAGCTTACCTAACTCACATCCTACTACTTTCGCTATACGTTCGCTCAACTCCAAGTTACCACGTCCACTGAATAATTTCAACTCCATCCTACCCCCATCTTGCGAATCCCAAAATAACTCTGTCATCTTCTATAAAATAAGCACCCCCTTTATCCGTCAATCAGCTTCACATCCACAATTTAAGCTTATCTTAATTAAAATGGCACGCTACAAACTTCAACCCATAGATACTACCACTTGGGACAACTTAGTAGACAACTCCCCCTATGGCACCATTTTTCATACCTCCTGGTGGTTATCTACCACGGGGTTCGATTTTCAGCCACTCGGTATATTCAAAGGCACCCAATTAGTTGCTGGCATTCCGCTCACCTTTTATCGCAAATTTGGCCTCAAGTTATTGATACATCCTCCACTCACACCCTACCTTGGGCCACTTTTTATATCTACCTCACCCAAATACGTTGAACAGAAATCCGCCGAAATCGACATACTCACACTTATCGCAAACCATCTATCTCGTATATCACCTTTCATAATACAGCGGTTCGCCCCACATTTTAACAATATCTTGCCGTTTATCCAGCACAGCTACTCACCATACATTACCTACACCTACATACTCAAACTCAACGTCCCTCACCTACTTACTAACCTACGTACTACACGCCGCAACGATATCACCTACGCTAAATCCCATGGCCTCACAGTTACCCATGGCACCCTATCTGAGTTACTTTCACTCTATACCCACACCATGCAACGACATTCGCACCCACTTTACATTCATCACTTACGTCGTTATTATGAGCATGCCCACACACGAGGCTTGGCTACCATCCTCACCACCTATGATCGTCATAACGTACCTCAAAGTGTCGCCCTCATAGTTTGGGATCGTCACCGTGCCTACTATCTAGCAGGTGGTTTCTCGCCCTCCTCCGTGAGGGGTGCTACCTCTCTATTACTTTGGGAATGTATCCAATTCTGTCAACAAAATGGCCTATCTGAATTCGACTTCGAAGGCTCTATGATACCAACCATAGAGCGCTTCTTCCGCTCATTTGGAGGCATCCTCACCCCTATATTTGGCATACAGAAGATACGTCCGCCACTCAACCTATTATGGAGCATCAAACATAAACTCCACCACTGAACAAAAGGCAGGGTTGGGATTATGCGATGTCATCCCGCTGTGGGTTATGTTTTTTACCCTCAAATATTATTTTAACCCC
>CBFDTI010000115.1:0-2460 GCA_965612795.1 uncultured bacterium
GTGGTATCGGCATAGCGATAGGTATTATAACGTGGGGCTGGCGTGTCATTCAAACAGTAGCGTTTAAAATAACACGTTTAACCAACTCACGTGCTTTCTGTATAGATTTTGGTGCAGCTTCTGCTGTATTACTTGCATCTAAACTCGGTATGCCTGTATCTACCACTCATGCAGCAGTAGGTGCAGTGATTGGTATTGGCTTGGCTCGAGGTATAGAAGCTATCGATTTAAGGGTCATCCGTGACATAGCGGTATCTTGGGGTATAACGTTACCCGTATCTGCAGGGTTGAGTGCCATATTTTTTAAGCTATTCGTACACTGATCACAAAAAATACAGGTGTGGCTTCCTATCTTCGAATATATCATTGAGTGGCGTAAATCGCTTATCACGTGCAAGCTTAGGATCGATCTCAACAATACCCAACATCTCCTTATCTTCGGGAGCCTTCACAAGGATCTCACCTTTTGGCGAAATTATCTCACTGCCTCCCGTAAACCGATGTCCCCTCTCTTCACCTATCCTATTAGCGAGTATCACATACACACCGTTCTCTATTGCCCGGGTTATCATTGCATTTTGTGCGTATGGTAATACCAAGTTGGCTGGATGTGCTATTATGTCAGCACCTTTAAGTGCAAGTGTACGACATGCCTCGGGGAATAGCCAATCAAAACATATTATTACACCCAAACGCCATCCGTTGGCTTCATATGGTATAAGTGGGCCATCACCTGGTACAAATAGCTCCTTTTCCTTGTAGAACAGGTGTATTTTCCTATATACATGGATACTGTGTGGTGTCACTATTAACGCTGAATTGTAAACCCTACCTAGGCTGCGTTCGGCAAATCCACCTACTATGACCATATTTTTGCCCCTGGCAAATTTTGCCAGCAGGTGCGCAGTTGGCCCATCAATGGGTTCCGAAACCGTATAGAGTTCGTCGAACGATTCAAACGCATATCCTGTAGTAAAAAGCTCGGGTAAAACAAGTAAGTCCAACTGATTTTCCTCCAGAATTTTGGCTACCTTACCTAGGTTGTAATTTTTGTTGCCTAACTTGGGTGCAAATTGATAGAACCCCACTCGCATCGACATTTTAAAATATTCCAACCTGGATAAAATCCACCCACTTGATTAGTTGGACTTGACCAGAGCGCAGGTTATTGTATTTTGGAAAGTATTCTAATATGCGATTTTGGACACCTCAACGAACCTTACTCATAGGATATATAGGGGTAATTTTAGTTGGCACCTTCTTACTATCGTTACCGATTGCGTCAACCGAAGGTGGTATGCCATTTATAGATAGCCTTTTTACCGCTACTTCGGCTATCTGTGTTACTGGGCTTACTGTACGTAACGTAGCTTATGATCTAACACTCTTCGGTAAAATAGTACTTTTATTTTTGATACAAATAGGAGGGTTAGGCTACATGACGATGGCCAGCTTCCTATTCGCCATATTGGGTAAAAAGTTGCCACTTGCACAAACTGAAGCCATAAGTGAAGCCCTAAGTCGAAGATATTGGGGTGGTATGAGTAGATTCGTCTCTCGTATCGTATATTTTACACTAACTTCTGAGTTTGTGGGTATGCTGGTATTGACTTATGAGTTTAAAACACACGGATATAACTTGACAACGGCACTCGGTTATGGTTTATTTCATGCAGTATCAGCATTTTGTAATGCTGGGTTTTCGCTCTTCACGGATAGCTTTATGTCGTTCTCCAACGATCCAGTTATCCTTTTAACAATAAGTTCACTCTTCATAATAGGAGGTATGGGATTTATATTCTGGGAGGGTGTAGTACAGTTTTGGCGAGGTAGTAGGTTACATCTACACGGTAAGGTTGTGCTCTTCACAACACTATTCCTTATATGTGGAGGTACGGGGTTGTTTTACCTTTTCGAACATAATCATATCTTATTAGGTAAAGCTGAATGGCAAAAGTGGATGTTGGCATATTTCCAGATGACCACACCTAGGACAGCAGGTTTCACCGCTTTACCTATCAATATGTTACGAAATTGCACAGTATTTCTGGTTATATTGTTCATGTTCATAGGTGCATCACCTGGCGGTACAGGTGGTGGAATAAAAACGACAACTTTCTTCTTGTTAATAGTAGCAACTTGGCGTTTCCTCAAGGGTGAGCGTGACGTGGTAGTGATGCGCAAAACAATCGCCAAGGATACCTTTGAGAGGGCATTCTATCTGTTGGTATTAGCTATGTCAGTGATAATCGTGGGTACACTTGTACTTTCGGTAACGCAACCACTGCCATTTTTGCCCACACTATTTGAAGAGTTCTCTGCATTTGGTACAGTAGGGTTATCATATGGTTCATTTTCTCGAGCTGGTTGCAGTTTATCTTACGAGTTTGACATTATAGGTAAGTTGGTTATCATTTTAACAATGTTTATAGGGAGAGCTGGTTTATTAACCATTGGTTA
>CBFDTI010000116.1:0-2416 GCA_965612795.1 uncultured bacterium
TACAAGATACGACCAAGAAGTATCGACGACATTGAAATACTGGGTGCTGCACGTTTATCAATGGTATACTCTACATCACGTACCGGTATTGATGTTAAGTTCTCGCGTGAAGTCGACCCCACAACAGCCAGCGACCCCACTAACTATCAAGTAATACCGGTATTAAATATTACAGGTGCAGAAGTCGACCCTGAGGACGGCTCACTTGTACACTTGACGACTGACTTGCAAACTGATGCACTATTGTGTACATTGATAGTTGATGGTGTTGAAGACATTGGTGGCAATGCGATCCACGACACAGCTACCTTCTACAGTGGGTTTGTACCTATACAGATGATACAAACCGATACGGTACCGGGTGATCCATATTATACTACACAGTGGGATGGACGGCTCGTCACCATCACTGGTATCATCACCGGTGAAAGTGAATGTTTCTACAACCCAGCCTGGTATTGGATACAGCAAGGCGACGGTCCATGGTCTGGCATCATGGCATACCATCCGGCTCACCCCTACACAACAGTGCGTGGCGATTCAGTCATCATTGCAGGTGAGATAGATGAGTACAATGGGATGACGGAGATCACCTACGCAGTCTATTACCATGTGGTATCATCCGGCAACCCACTACCTGAGCCCGCAGTCATCAATACTGGTGACCTAAACGTTGCTGCAGGAGCATCTGCCGAACAGTGGGAAGCAGTGCTCGTCAAGATAGATAGTGCAGTTGTGGTCAGTGTAGGTGGCTTCACATGGCTCATAGATGACGGTACTGGCCAATGTATGGTTGGCAATATGGGAGCATATTCGTACGTACCGGATAGTGGTGACATCGTCAGTGTCACAGGGGTTACGAGGTTTGCCGGTAATAACTTCAACATATATCCAAGGGATGATGCTGATATCACCGTAATGATGGGGGTGGAAGAAACACAATCGAGTAAGGTCAGCTTCACGATATTGTCCAACCCTGTATTCGCATCAACTAAGGTGTTACTCACCCTACCAAGGAGATCATACATTGAGCTTTCACTTTACAATATAGCAGGACAGTGCATAAGCGGCATAAAGCGTGGTGTGTTCGGCCCCGGCACGTATGCTATCGCTTTAGATACAAGGGATATACCTAGCGGTGTATATTTCTGCCGGTTAAAGATGGGTGCTACAAGCTTCACACGTAAACTGGTGGTGATGAAATAGCATTCGCCAATATAGACAGTAACATAACCAGTATTTGAGCTCAAACATAGGGATCAAGTTTAAATTCGGTAGTGGTAGCTATTGACATTTGCTAATTATTCTTAAATTTTACCCATGAAGAGGGCTGTCTGGGCAATAGGGGGTAATTCTTTGTTAAGTTTGGAGGGTAGTGGTGGCAAATCGCTCAAACCCACCATAGAAGGTATTGTATATCTTATCAAGAAGGGTTATGACCTCGTCATCACACATGGTAATGGCCCACAGGTAGGTAACCTGTTTCTTGCGTTCGAGGAGGTCGATATCCCCCTTAATCTAGATGAAGCCGATGCCTACACGCAAGGGTTTATGGGTTACCTCATACAGCGTGAACTACGTAATGCACTTGTAAAAGCTGGAATAGGGGTTGATGTAGTTACGGTATTGACTCAGGTAATCGTCGACCCTAACGACCCCGCATTTGAAAAACCCACCAAGCCCATCGGGCGCTTCTATTCACGTGAAGAAGCCGATAGGTTAGCCCGCAAACGCGGTTGGCATATGATGTTTGATGCAGACCGTGGTTATCGGCGTGTGGTACCATCACCTGAACCCAAATCTATCGTCGAAATAGATGCCATACGTGAATTGCTCGATAAAGGTTATATAGTGATAGCGGGTGGTGGTGGCGGCATACCAGTCATTGAGACAACAGAGGGTTTACAGGGTGTGAACGCAGTCATCGACAAAGATTTACTTTCCGCACTTATGGGGCAGCTCATAGGTGCATCGCTGTTCGTGATAACCACTTCCATAGACCGTGTCTATATAAATTTTCATAAATCCAACCAGCTTCCTTTGCGTGAGGTTACCACGGATAAGCTACGTCAATACTTAGCTGATGGACATTTCGGTGAAGGCAGCATGGCACCCAAGATACGTGCAGCAATCAGATTCATCGAGTCAGGTGGTGACAAGGTAATCATCACCTCACCCGAAAAGGTTATACCAGCCATCGACGGCAAAGAAGGTACACATATCATTGGCACCGGTGTACATCTACTGAAAAGATGACAGCCCGTAGGTGGCTCATATTTCTCACAATCTTAGGGTTTTCACTGTTATTGCTGTGGCTCGGCCTGTACCAGACAAAAGACTGGCAAGAAATTGAGCACTATAGTTCGGTGTTATGTCTTCCCTGTATAGGTATTGAATGAGCCGCTACATATGGTAT
>CBFDTI010000117.1:0-2380 GCA_965612795.1 uncultured bacterium
CATTTTTTTGAACTCCTCCTCGTTGATAATCTTTACACCCAGTGAAAGCGCCTTCTGATACTTTGAACCTGGGTTTTCACCTACTACTACATAATCGGTCTTTTTACTCACGGAAGAGCTCACCCTTCCACCTAACTTTTCTACAATTTCTTTTGCTTCTTCGCGACTGAAATCCTTCAACGCACCCGTAAACACAAACGTGAGCCCCTTAAGTGGTTGTTCAGCTACCTCTTTAACTTCCTCTTCCATACGTACACCGGCACGCCTGAGTTTATCCAGCACTTTAAGGTTTTCCGTGTTCTTGAAGTAGTTAATAATACTTTGTGCTACAACAGGCCCTATACCTTCAATACTTGTCAGGTCATCAAATTTCGCCTTCATCAATGCATCTATGGAATGGAAGTATCTTGCTAATAATTTCGCAGTATATAAACCTACATTCGATATCCCTATACCGAATATCAATCGAAACAGCTCACGGTTTTTACTCTGTTCTATATTTTCGAGCAGATTACGAGCAGATTTGTCGCCAAACCCTTCAAATTTCACTATATCTTCATACCGCAGGTAATATATATCACCAAAATCTTCCAACAACCCATTATCTACAAACAGGTTCACGGTACGTTCACCCAACCCCCGAATATCCATAGCATTACGGCTGGCAAAGTGTACAATCCTACCTTTGACCTGCGCTGGGCACCTTATATTTTCGCATCTATATGCCACCTCACCTGGATATCGGATAAGCGGGCTACCACATACCGGGCAGTTTTTAGGCATCTCAAATACCTTTTCTTCACCCGTGCGTAACTCAGGTATTGGTTTGACCACTTCTGGTATAATTTCACCTCCCTTTGTAACAAAGACCCAGTCACCTTCGCGTATATCTTTGCGTTTGATTTCGTCTGCATTGTGTAGGGTAGCACGTGTTACTGTGGTACCGTATATAAACACAGGTTCTAGCATTGCGACAGGTGTGACCACACCGGTTCTACCCACTTGAAGTATGATCTTCTTAAGTTTAGTGCGTGCAAGTTGTGCAGGAAATTTATATGCGATAGCCCATCGTGGTGCTTTAGAAGTAGCTCCCAATCGTCGCTGATAAACAAACATATTTACTTTGATCACCATACCGTCCATCTCAAATGGCTGTTCATCACGCTTATCAGCCCATTCGTCACAGTAGGCGATGACCTCGTCCACATTTTTGCATAGTTTGAAATACGGTACAACTTTAAATCCTAGCTCACTCAATCTCTGTAGCACCTCGTAATGGTTATCACCAAGGCTTGGTTCTGCATACCCCAACGTGTGAATACATATATCTAACTTCCTACGAGCTACTTCCTTGGGATCGAGCAACTTTAACGTACCTGCAGCCGCATTACGTGGGTTAGCAAACAGCGTAAGCCCTTGCTCTTCGCGTTCCTTGTTCAGCTGTTTGAATGCCTCCTTAGGCATATAGACTTCACCACGCACTTCGATCTCACGTACATCTTCGCGCAACAGCCTCAATGGCACTGTTCTGATAGTCTTGATGTTATTAGTTATATCTTCACCAATAACGCCATTACCACGTGTAGCACCTACTTTCAGACGTCCATCCTCGTACACGAGCTTGACAGCTACACCGTCGATTTTGGGTTCCACCACATATTCAACATTGGATATATTGAGTTCACGCCTTACACGATTATCGAACTCGCGTATCTCATCGTAAGAGTAAGTATTGTCAAGACTCAACATCGGTATTTTATGTTCAACCTTAGGGAACTCACCTATCCATTCTGCACCCACACGTTGGGTGGGCGAGTCCGGTGTTATAAGCTCGGGATATTTGTGTTCAAGTTCAACCAGCTCTTTAACCAGTTGGTCATATTCATAATCTGAAATTACTGGGTCATTGAGCACGTAATACCGGTAATTGTGATACTCTATTTCTTTACGTAACTCCTCCACCCTCTTACGTACCTCATCTGGTATTTTACTTTTCCCTTCCATCATAATATCTTTACAACGTTATGATAGGTGTCAAGTGTAGAGCGGAGGGGACGATATTTTATTGAAAATCTTAGCAATTAATAGCTTATAGCAACCTCTCCAGTTCCTCCATAAGTGCATCAAGTGCATGGTTGGGTGGCACTTTACGAATGATTTGCCCCCTTTTGAATATCACCGCATAGGATTTGCCACCTGCTATACCGATATCGGCGTGTTTGGCTTCTTCAATGCCATTCACTGGACATCCCATAACTGCAATCTTCAGAGTCTTACCCATGTTAGCAACACGGGCTTCAACCTCACGTGCGAGCTGTTCAACATCTATCTCCGCACGTGCACATGTAGGACATGCAATGACGTCCGGCATCTGGTACAA
>CBFDTI010000118.1:0-2377 GCA_965612795.1 uncultured bacterium
AGCACTGTCACCAGCACCACAGTCGCTATCCTACCATCAGCATCTGCATCACCCCACACCACGATTTTATCACCCGCCTCTATCGATTCACGAACATCTTCCACTAATTGTTCCATCCTGCTGAACTTCCATGGTGAATGCAGATCGTCAAGCTTAGGTTCAAGATACTCACGCACCTTATCCTCTGTATCTAAGCCACGATTGAGCAACAACGTCGCAATTATCGGCGGTACACCTAACTTTTTACTCAACGCATTACGTTCGTCCAAATCAACATGCATGACCTGCCACTTCATTTTAATGTCCAATTAAATGACACCCTATGTATCTGCCCAATATCTATACCACAGAACGCATAATCCACCCTAAACGGTGGTTTGATTATCCCCACCCCCACCGTAATACCTTTACGGGTACGTCCTATCCTACCCGCCAGAAGGTTACGGTATACATACTCCACACCTACATGTGTGTCGAGGTTCAACATCTGTATTTCGCTCACCTTATGTTCTAGGTTAATCGTACCGTTCATACCAAACTTAACATTTGTACCGATGTACCCTATCCCCACATCTATCGTTGGTGGTACAAAATCACGTACCCCAGAATCCCAAAACATATACGTACCCGATACATTACGTAATACTATACCCCACTGGATACGCCCGTAACAGCCAGCCACCCCCAGATCCATACCTATACCATACGCACGGTCTACATAGTAATCCCTGTATATAGACTTTAACGTAACCCCCACATCGTAATCTTTGACCTTCACCGCATACGCCATATATAGCATGTAATCGTTTAGATCAGCCCGTCCAATGATCTGGTTCATCGTATCCGTAAACACCATATCGGGTATGTTCAACCAGTACACCGCCACCCCTATACTGTGGGTGGCATTTGAGTTAACAAACGCCACCCCATTATATTTCATACCATAGTCAGATGAATGCATGAGCCATACCTCACGTCCCACCGTACGCATACGTGCAGGGTTCCAGTACATAGCAGTTGCATCACTGACAATAGCGACGATGGCTTCACCCATACCTAACCCATACGCACCAGCACCCAGCTCAAATATCTCACCCGTGTACTTATCACCCCACACCAGGATTAACGTCAACCATATCATACACATTGAGCAACCAAACCACCACCTGCTGAACTATTTAATCACCACCCTATCACCTACACGGAAATAGTAATCATCGTACTGATTACTACTGTGTGGGCTCACCACCAATCCCCTATCCGGTCTATCCGTCCACGCTACGTATGGGTTACCCTGGTCATCAATTGCTATATCCACCATGTTCGTAGTTTCGATCTCACCTTCCTCGTCTGGCTCAAACCCGTTCAAGCCGGCCACTTTCGATACCGTCCATGCCATACCATTATCCTCGCTGTGGAAATCATATATCCCCATGTAGGGGAGATACCAGTACCAGTAAGGAGACAAAGACGATGCCTTCACAAAGTAAATATATGTATCCACAAAATGTATGCTACCATCAAGTGCTATCGTCACATCCCGATCATACGTAAACCCTATATGTCCGGAATCTATAACATCCGTAACTGTATTTGCTAGCCGTACCCCATCACCCCTTATCACACGTCCCTCCCGATTACTGAGATAAAAAGACTATTACAACCAACCACACCAACGAGCACTTCATCCTTCCTCCTTTCAGCAATTAATTTACACATCTTGCTATCACGTCAACACAATAAAATACATCATACCAGCAACCGCTTTCCTTGCATCTTTTTGGATACTTTACTTTATAAGTAATATTTTATTTTAATTTTTAATCAATAGGATGAATTCACGCAGAATGTTTGTACAATACCTACGCCGATACTGGTGGTTGATAGCTCTAGGCCTTGTATCGCTAATCTTTGTCGACACCGTACAGCTGTTCATCCCACGTGTCATCAAATACGCTATAGATAGCCTCACCACCGGTGAAGCCACCTTCTCATTACTATTTAAATATGCGTTCACTGTGTTTGTGCTCGCAATAGGCATACTGGTATTTAGGTTCGGTTGGCGTTACTTCATATTTGGTACCGCCAGACGTGTAGAGCGTGACCTACGGCGTGACCTGTTCGCGCACCTCGAATCCTTACATCTCCATTTCTATAAAGACCATAAGGTAGGTACCCTCATGGCACACCTTACTAACGATCTTGATGCCGTCGTAAGGGCTATCGGTATAGGCCTTGTAACCGCTGTCGATGCCGTACTCTGGAGCAGCTTCACGATAATATTCATGTTGCTTATCAACGTGCGGCTCACTTTATATGTGATAATACCGTTGCCGTTGCTTGCATACCTCACGTTCTACTTTTCACGTCAAATCTT
>CBFDTI010000119.1:0-2365 GCA_965612795.1 uncultured bacterium
AATGCACGCGATACCTGTAAGCTAGTTTCAAATACTAATGCTATTGCCATCACCCATATAAGGGGTGCATAGGTTCTATCCTTGAAAATGAGTTGTGCCAATTGATCCGCTGCAGTTGCAAGGCATATCGATACCAAGACAGCCATGGACGTTAACATGTAGAAGGCGGTTGAGAACACCGAACGCTGTCCCTCTTCTGTAAGCGCTTTGTCTTCAGGGAAGAAATATCGCAGAAACGCCTGTGGTATACCCAATGTGTATATAAGACGTATCACTGACCAGAATATCATGTATAGTGAAACAATACCGTATTCTTTAAGTGAAAACACACGCGCAAATACAGGTACCAGTATGAAAAGTGCAAACTTAACTAAAACCTGACCAACCCCATATATGGTAGACTGTTTTAAGAAACCACGTAGAAAGCGTCCCACCTTTATTCGGGCTAAATACTCAGAGATGAGCTCATCCATATATCACAAACGTAGTTGTATCCGTTCCTTATACCAGCTTTTCACAAATTTGCGGTAGCTATCTTTTCGTAGTATTTTAGTCCACCACTCGCGGTTTTCCTTGTACCAGGTTATTGTTTTACGTAACCCTTGCTTAAACTCCACCGTGGGTGACCACCCCAGTAGTTGCTCTACTTTCCTGTAACTGCCAATAAGTTGCTTGATGTGACCTTCACGTTCCTCCACGTGACGCTTCAGTGTTTTGGGCTTATCTAACGTATTCAATATATAATCAGAGATCTCATTGATAGTCGTGCCTTTACCTGTTGCTATATTCAGTATTTCACCCTCAACTCCCTCCATCTCCATAATCCTCCATATTATAGGTAGCAGGTCATCCACATATAGCCAATCTCTTTTGGCTGTACCATCACCATAAATAGGTAATGGGTTATCAAGCATCGCATTGATTATGAAAAGGGGTATCAACTTCTCCGGATACTGTCGTGGCCCAAATATATTAAACGGTCGCAATATAACAGCTGGTATTTTGTAAAGCTTTTGATAGAGTTGAACTAACTGCTCACCCGCTAACTTACTTACTGCGTAGGGGCTGAGCGGTTCCGTGGGATGCTGTTCATCTATGGGTAAATATTTTGCTTCACCGTACACTTCGCAAGTTGAAACATGTACAAGTCGTTTCACATGATATCTACGTAACCCCTCCAGCAACACACCCGTACCTTTAATATTAGTCTCTATGAATGGCGTTATATCGAGTAAGGATCTGTCGATATGTGTCCATGCAGCAAGATGTATCACATAGTCCACCTTTTTGAGCAATGGATACAACACATTACTATCACATATATTACCTTTAATAAAGTGGAAACGTGGGCTATCCCATACGGATTGGGCAAAATTATCAAGATTACCCGCGTATGTAAGTGCATCTATCACAAATAGGTCTGCATCTGTATTTTCGATTATCCAGTTAGTAAAGTTACTGCCGATGAACCCCGCACCACCAGTCAGCAGCACACGCATTAGCGGTCCTTTCGACGCCAGTCATACGGTACCTCACCTGAATATGGGTCGACTCTATACTCATCCGGATGTTCGTAGTCGTAGGGCTCTGTGGGTATGTTAATAACGATCGCTTCCTCCACACTTATACCCTTTATGCCATGGTAAACAAGGGGTGGTATCTGCACAAGCTGCGGGTTATGCACTCCTATGAAAAACTCGTTAATCTCACCGCATGTAGGTGAGTCACTTCTTGCGTCATACAATACAAGCTTTATCATCCCATGCACACACGTGATGTTATCGGTCTGTTTCTTATGGTAATGCCATGCCTTAACCACACCTGGGTACACAGTTGTCATGTATACTTGCCCAAACTTAACGAACAGCTCATCGTCCACACGCAATATTTCCATCAATCTACCTCGTTCGTCTGGTATCACACGAAGGGGTTTAATTTTTACACCCTCGATCATACTTGTAAAATAAGCAACACACAGTAAATGGCAAGTACTAGGGTTGTGTAAACCATATATAATGTACTTTTTATAGATGCGTAGGTTGGGTACTATCTTTACACTCGTGATAGCTGTTAATCTCTATGCGGCACAGGTTGTGGTGGATATCGAGGTTACGGGTGCACGTTACTACTCAGCGAGAGAGCTTAAACTTATTGCCGGCATAAAAGTGGGTGATGAGATTACACCCTCCCTCCTGTCACGTGCAATCAAACGAATACTATCCCTACGCGGTATCGAAACTGTAAATATCGAATCCGATAGGATTGGCACAGGGGTTAAACTCACATATGTTGTGGAGGAAGGTCCCTTATTGCGTGAGATACGAATCATAGGTAATAAAGCTATAGAGATTAAAGAATTACTTAA
>CBFDTI010000120.1:0-2155 GCA_965612795.1 uncultured bacterium
TTCTACACGCCTGGTAAAGGACCTGGTGCACCTGCAGTGTTATGGAACAGCTGGGGTGGTGAGACATTTGCCGAAGCAGTAGGGGCAGGTGTGATACAGAGCTTCCTCGATGCAGGTGGTAACCTGTTCATGAGTGGTCAGGACTTCCTCTATGGATTAGCGGGTACATATGAAGAGGTAGAGTGGGAAGCAGGTTCATTCCCGTACGATTATCTAAAGTTCTACGTGACAACAGATGATGCTGTGATCGTATCTCCTAACGATTATGCCATCTTCTACGGCGATCCGGAAGATCCCATTACTGCACCATTTGAGGAAGGCATCTATGTATGGCCATACATATGGGCAGGTACAGGTTACGCATGGTATGGTGAAATTATAGAGACAGACGCTATACCTATATTCTTCTACGAAGAGGGTGAGATTTCTGGTGCACGTTACGAATCGGAGAAGGGTTACAAATACGTATTCCTGTATTGGCCGTTCGCCTACATTGTGGAGGTAGAAGCCGATACGTGGACTGGTGCATACGATGTAAATGCTGGTAAGACACTCGTACGTAAGACGTTACAGTGGTTCAATATCATCGGTGTAGAGGAAGAGCCTGTGGCGAAGACAGAAATTCAGGTACCGACGGTGTTCACAAACGCTATCAACATCAGTTATGAGGTATCCAACGAGCTACCACTGGATGTCAAGCTGTACGATCTAACAGGTAGGCAGCTGGACGAGTTCAACATCAAAGTGACAGGTAAGGGTACCTACAGCTGGGATGCGTCACATCTACCGGTAGGTGTGTACTTTATGAAGGTGGATCTGGGTAATAATTCGACCACACACAAGCTGGTGAAGTTACGCTAAGCGTAATCACTTTTAACCTGGGGATGCTTTTGCATCCCCAGGTATTTTTATGAAATTTGTTGCTCTCGGTGTATTACAAGGGTTAACTGAATTTTTGCCTATATCATCTTCTGGTCACCTTGCAGTATTTGAACGTTATCTAAGGTTCCATGAACCCTTGTTTTGGATAGTGTTTGCACATTTTGGTAGTTTGGTTGCACTTGTTCTATTGATCTGGCGTAGGATAGGGATCTTACGTCGCTATGCAATGAAGTCGTTGCTGTTGTGGGTGATTATCGCTACAATACCGGCAGCAGTTGTTGGGTTATGCTTCTATGATTTATTCGAAAAGATAGCGGGTTCGGTCAAACCCATCAGCATACTGTGGATAATCAATGGCATAACTCTCATCTTAACCAGGAAATTGCGTCGTCTATACACCAGCTTATCGCTCAAAAATGCGTTTGTGGTGGGATTAGCGCAGGCGTTGGCACTGTTACCGGGGATATCGAGGTCAGGTATCACGATATCAGTTGCGTTGTTTTTGGGTATAAAAGAAGACGATGCAGTAGAGTTCTCGATATTACTGTCGTTACCGGCGATATTGGGTGCAAATGTTGTTGAATTTATGAAAGTAAAGACGATACCTCACGTAGTGAGTTTGCTTTCTCTGTTTTTGGCATCATTTGTGACAAGTTACCTTGCATTGGTGTTACTTATAATTGTGACACGTAGACGTAAGTTGCATCTGTTTGGAATCTATACAGTTGCATTAGGTGTTGGGTTATTGTTGATCGATACGATCGGTCTGCTGTGATATCCTGATTTCCCATTATAACTGGATTTATGTGGTTGACATCTGGGCTGGGACGATAAATTGGGAATGGGAGGAGATGATGTTAAAGCAAGTTATAAATAGGTCGATATCATCTGTATGGGTATTAATTTTGGTATTATTTGCTGGATTGATGAGCTTAACCGTAACGTCCACTCTTACGGCTAAAGAGTACATAGATGTATGGTTACTACCTACGGTACCGGGTACACCAAGTAAGACAGTACCTATAGTAAAAGGTAATGAGAAGCAGGTTGATATTTGGTTACGATACGACGACAATGAAGCAAACAATGTGCTGTTAGGATTGGAGGATGTTGATACACTTTGTGTGTTCTTCGAGCCTCCCGCAACATGTAGTGTACTGGCTATGGAGTTCTGTGCGATATGCTACTATGTTACTTCTCACACTACAGTGGAGAAGTTTATAGCAGTATCGGATAGTGTATCAGGGCCATGGCAATTTGTAGCAGGACCGGT
>CBFDTI010000121.1:0-2132 GCA_965612795.1 uncultured bacterium
TGGTAACCACGTAGAGAAATCCTCCGGCCCAAATATTACAGTTTCAGCCTTACTCTTAACGAACCGCTTACTTACACTTAACCTCTCAACATTTGTCGCATTCTTTGCGATAGATGGCTGTCCGATCGTCCCAATTATCGTCCCTTGTAATGCAACTCTATCCACCTCATCCGACACATCCTTATCCGCATATAGTGATAAACTCCACATAAGACAAAAACCAACCCCTAAGACAATGACTTTACGCCACATACTACCTCCTTTTAGCGAATCTTTATCCATTTAACCCAATCTTCTTTTTTGTCACCCCTCATCTTAAATACCAAAAAATACGCACCAGAGGGTAGGTCCTCACCTACCCTCACTCCATCTATAAACTCAACTTCATCTATTAGCCTACCTGTGATATCATATACAAGAAGTCTATCAACTGAATTGCACGATATTTTGTACATCTCAATGTAATGGGCTGGATTTCTCACCCATATCCTATCACTCGGTTTTTCCATCACCTTAACTTCCCCATTGTATGTGTAAACTCGTACAAGTGGATCACCATCCCCATAATCATATTGTATCCATGGCGTCACGCCATGTTTTATCCACTTATTCTCAGGGTAGTCGGTTTCAACATCCATACCTAGTGCTTCACCTCCTTTACTTATTGTCAATCGCACACCCACCAGTATCGTGTCAGCAATCAAACTATCTGGTGGCAGATAATAAACCCAACCCGGTTGTACATTATCACGTAGGAGTATGGATTTATCCCAAAGTAGCCACTCACCTACTTCCCTGTACCAGAGGCCGATTTCGATCGGATCGCACATGGAGTCAGGTACCCCAAACCCTGGATCATCCTCGGTCAATAGATACACAGCCACCATCTTAATAAGTGCATTCGTATCCGTTACGAAGCTTACCCCTACCCACCAGCTTGTATCTTCTGTACAGTAACTACCGGCAAGGTCACCGTCATCGTAATGGATTGTGTCGCTGAACCCACCTGGTGCTTTCAATCGCCCCTTTAATGTGTCGTTGGCTGGTTGCATATCATGCCAACCTGTAAGTGTCACCTCCAGCTGATAATCCACAAACTCATCCGCTATCCATGGGTAGAAGCTCACATCCGATATCCCACCAGGTTCGACTGTGATCACATCCACACTATCGTTGAAGATTAACACATCCCCTCTACGTATCTTTGCATTCACCCATACATGATCCAAACTCTGAGGCCCATTATTTTGAACCCGCACCACGATACTCTCTGGTACACCTGCATGTAATATGTAATTATTACCGGGATATATTAGTTGGGGGATCTCAACATCTGGGTAGGGGTAATAAAAGAACCGTATCGCCATATTATCACACACTAATCCGTAAGGAGACACCTGTAACCCCACATTCTCGCCAGCGATACCAATAATAGGACTGCTCGAACCGCCTGGCCCGGGGTATTCCCACCAGTCGTATCCATCATGCTCCTTATATGCAATTATTATACTGCTATCCTGTACATCTATTATGGTTTCGAACTTAAGTTCACCGCCCAACAGTGGTACCATATCATACTCTATAACCAGCTTACTACCTATCGTATCCCACCATATGGTTGTATAGTCAGCACCCCCACCTACCACAAACAACGCTACACTATATGGGAAAAGCGAATCGGGCCAACTCGCTGGTAAATCTTGTCGCGTAACTTGAAAGCTTATCCATCCATTTGAACATATTGCAACGTGATCAAAGTTTTCACCGTAGAACCAGAACGTCCCCGGCAATATCTCCAGCAACCCAGTATTCCGCCATCCCGTCAACTCTATGCGGTTCGTACCTTCAACCTCTACCCACACGAACCCTATCGTATCTACATAATAACCAAACCGATCGTTATCCAGTTGCCAAAGAGCCCATATTACCAGAAACAATGGCATCAAGCCATCATTTCACGATAAACACCACACGTCGGTTCTCTATGCCAGGTGTACCTGGCCCTGTACGGTGGCTTAACAGCTCCTCCTCACCTTTGGCTACAACAACCAACAGTTCCTCAGGTATGCCATTTTCGACAAAGAATGCCTTAACAGCTTCTGCCCTTCTACGTGATAATTCAAGATTATATT
>CBFDTI010000122.1:0-2029 GCA_965612795.1 uncultured bacterium
CGGTTAGAGAGAACGATACAGTTCTTGCGTCAATTCGTGAAAGGGGACACATTTGGTGGCCTTATGGGCGAAAAAATACCGGTAACTTTCGATGAATATAGGAGGATCGTAGATGATGAGAAAGTTTGGCATATCGTGGAAGAGGTTGAGAGCATCGATAAGCGGCTGACAGCGCTCGCCCAAGAGGAAAGCCGGCTGTTCCAAGAAAGGGAGCGTCTGATGCCATGGCGTAATCTCACGGTTACACCCAAGGTTATGCACGAAATGAAGCATGTAGAGATATGGACAGCAATTCTAGAGAACCCGCCACGTGGTTGGGAGGATGAGCTACGTGATTTACCATTGTACGTTGAGATAGTGGATCAAGTTGCCAATAGACTTTATCTTTTGCTCATCTTTCATAAGGATGACACGGAAGTTGTTACAAAACATCTAACAGATCTGGGAGTTGAGCGCATTGAACTTGGTGAACTTGAACTACCGCCGAGCGAAGCACTACATGAGTTGAATGTGCGGTTAGAAGAGATTAATAAAGAAAGAGCAACCCTACTCGCTAGATTGCAATCTATCGGTACAAATCTCAAGCCATTACTTATAATGTGTGACCACTATCGAATAATATTGAATCATAGAAAGGCGATAGCTAAAGGCGGTAATACAAACTATACATTTGTGATTGAAGGATGGGTTAAAGAAAAAGATTTTCCACAATTACGTAGAATTATCGAAACTACACACTCAGCTACTATGGAGGTCATAGATGTACACGATGAGACACCACCGGTTGAATTGGATAATAGGCGTCCTTTTCAGCCGTTTGAAATACTTACCAAGCTCTACAGTACACCACATTATAAGGAGCTAGATCCCTCTCCTCTCATGGCGCCATTTGTGATTATATTCTTTGCGTTATGCTTGACGGATGCCGGGTATGGGCTTGTACTGGGGTTGTTATCACTACTTGCTATGCACAAATTCAAGCCCGCACGTAGGTTTTTATCAATAATAGCGGCAGGTAGTTTCGCAACTATCCCGATAGGTGCCCTCACAGGAGGGTGGTTTGGCAACCTCCATGAGATATTCAGAAATCCACTATTTATTACACTACGTAAAAGGATGATGGTTATGGATCCTATCAATGAGGCACTTAAGTTCTTCGTGATTGCACTCATACTAGGAGTGATACACCTACTCTTCGGTTATATGTTAAGATTTATACGGGGGCTTAGAGAAGGGGATAAGGCAGGTGCGTTAGGGGAGGGATTGGGTTGGTTCCTTTTCTGGGTAGGTATCTTCATACTTATAGCACAAATAAGACTTGCACTCATCTGGTTAGCATTCATCGCGTATCCGCTTTTGATAGCAGGTACATTCCTAGTACTTGGGTATAGCGGTTATCCATCGCATAGCTTTATCAAACGTTTACTCAAGGGGTTGTTCGCTTTCTATCAAGGTTTCATGGGTACGATAAGTGATACACTCTCATACTCGCGGTTGATGGCATTGGGACTGGTTACGCTTGGTATGGCACTTTCGATGAATGTGTTATATGAGATTTTCGTAAAGTTTCCAGTCATAGGTCCTGTTATCGGTGTGCTTATATTTGTGTTCGGCCATCTGTTTGCAATCGCCATCAATGCATTGGGTGGTTTCATACACACATTAAGATTACAATATGCAGAATTTTTCTCTAAATTCTATAAAGGAGGTGGCGAACCATTCACCCCATTATCATATGATACGCGATACATTGAATTGATTAAAAAGGAGGTATAATGGGGTTAGCACTTTCGATACTGGGGGCAGCCATAGCAGCTGGACTTGCAGGCATTGGTTCAGCAAGGGGTATAAACATCGCATCTAGGGTGGGTACTGGTGTGTTGAGTGAAGATCCAGCGAAGTTTGGCTCCACATTCCTACTGGTGGTGTTACCTTCGACTCAGGGATTCTACGGGTTTGTTATTGCCCTGTTCATATTGTTGAAGATAGGGGTATTTGGTGAGCTAGTACCGCTAACGTTGACACATGG
>CBFDTI010000123.1:0-2023 GCA_965612795.1 uncultured bacterium
ATATTCGGGGAACTCCGATGCTACCCTTGCTTCATAATAACCAGAGGATAACGATACGCCGAAGTTGGTACCTTCGTTGCACGTGGCATAAACCACGATGTTATCAGCAGGTTGGCCGTCCATATACACATGACCCGATATCGTTGTATCTGCAATGTACGAGATGAACTCAAGATCCACAAAATGTGGGTTACTGGCTATAGTGTCGATGTACGGTGGTATCATATGGTAAGGCACATAAGGATGTGTGGACGCTGCAAAGATGTATGCAGCGGGTGTCCAGAAGGTGGCAATCGGTATACTAAACGTACCATCGGCATGGTTATGTGTCACCCCTATGTACATGGGTACGTTGGAATCGAATATCCTCACGGTGATACCAAATACCAGTAGGTCAGGACCAAGCGGGTTATTCGCATTGTCCTTCACTATCCCATATGCGGAGTCGGTGGGTGGTACGAGATGTATTGTATCGACAGGTATAACACCATCGACGTTTACCAAGTTAAGCAGCGATTGTTGTGAAACCCTGCCTGTTAAATTACATACATCAAACGCCACCGGTAGGATCGAATCTACCTGTTCAGGGAAGTGAATCTCAAACCTACCCTCATCATCAGTGAATGCACCCCATGCAGTGAATTCACCTGATAGCTGTTTACCAACCTGTAGCGGGAAGGCCAACCCCTTACCTTCTGTGATGGAGGATGGGCTCGCTCCAATCACTAATATACCTTTATAAGGTGGATCTACGTAACCCCATATCATGTAACCAGTCGGCGGTTCAAACGGTGTTGTTTCAAGGTACACTGTATCGGATACACCGTTATCTTCGGCGTAGATGATGAAATTACCGATAACATAGTTGCTCTGCGACTGTGTGAAGATAGAGTTGGCAGTTTCGTCGAGATCGACAGCCGAGCCTTCTTCAACCGTAGCCCAGCTGATGAGCGGATCGCTTGCATCGAGTACCGCATTATGATCATAATCGAAGTAGACTTTAACCACCGTTGTGGCAGCCGGTGCTTCCGTCTCCCAGTACATGAGTACAGGTGCACCAATAGGTGTGACGAGATGTGTTACACCATTAAGCTGCAAATTATGTACCCCATATAACGAAGGCATGACTAACATAAGGGCCACACCTACACGATACATGGTACCTCCTTGTTTGAAAATTGGAATAAAATAAATAAAATTTATTTCAGAAACGTCAAGTTATAGGTTGAAGAACCCGCAACCTGATGTATTATATTAGTGCTACAGGAGGTGACATGGTACGTTTGAGTGTAAATATCGATCACACTGCTACGGTGAGGGAGTTAAGACAAACCCCGTATCCTGATATCATCGAGGTGGCAAATTGTGTCAAACGTGGTGGTGCATACAGTATTACAGTACATTTGAGAATAGATCGACGTCACATAAAAGAGACTGATATCGAGAGATTACTGAAAGAAATCGATCTACCTCTAAATGTGGAGCTATCCATGGCACCTGATATTCTGGAGTTTATCTTACAAAAACGTCCACATTCTGTATGTCTGGTGCCAGAGCGTCCTGGTGAGGTAACTACTGAGGGTGGGCTCGATGTATTTAAGACAGAAGCACAACTCAAGGAAGTTATACCTGAGTTCAAAGCCAAAGGTATAAGGGTGACACTTTTTGTTGAACCCGACCCCACTGTACTTGAGAAGGCCAAAACCTTGGGTGCGAATGCGGTTGAACTCAACACTGCACATTATTCAGAGAATAAGCCGGGTGCGTTTGATAAGCTCAAGGCAGCGGCCACATTTGGCAAAAGCATAGGGCTTGAAATACATGCAGGGCATGGACTACACTATGGTAATGTGGGGAAATTACGTGAAATTGCCGAAATCGAGGAGCTGAGCATCGGTCACAGTATAGTTGCACGTGCAATCATTGTAGGGATGGAGCAAGCCACACGCGAGATGGTCGAACTACTACGATGAACCTTTGTATATTTATAGGATTGATGACCATACTGGCGCCTATCACGGGT
>CBFDTI010000124.1:0-1921 GCA_965612795.1 uncultured bacterium
ATAGGTACTAGTTGATTATAATAATCATCGTGTCGCATCTTTGTTTCCTCCCTTTTCCTCTGTTTCTTCTATTATTTTTACCTTATTAAGCAAAAAGTCAACAACTTTCTGGGTGAGCTCCTTACCGTGAAGCCCTTCCTTAGCAGCGATCAATTGTACGAGTATATCTTCCTGGGCTTGCATCTCGGCAAGCTTCTTGATCGTTGTACGTAAGTTGGGGTCGAGTACATCGTGCTCCTTTCGGTAATATTCGAGGAAAGCTTTTTCGTAAGCTTCAACAATACGTGGGGGTGGTTCAAATGCATACGTTTGACGTAGGGTTTCAAGTAATTTGTATTTCAACACCGCGTGGCGTTTGGTGTCACGGTATTGTTGTAATATGGATTTGAGTGTCTTGTGGAAGGATTGTTCACTTTTGAACCCAAGTATAGAGGCGAGTTCACGCACGGTGATGGGTGAGGGTGATTCAACGTTCTCGATACGGATTTTATATTCTACCTGCTCGCCTTTGAGATCAGGATCTTCGTAGTCGAGCGGATACTCGTGTTTTAACTCTAGCATGGTGCCCACCTTTTTGTTTAGTAGCTCGGTATTTATAGGTTTGGGGAAAAACTTCTCATCTATGAAGAACATGAAATCATCCACCCTGAACGTACGCCATAGGCCACGCCACTTGAGGTTGATGGTGAAGCTCACAGTCTGTACCGTATCTTCGGTTATATGAGTATGTGGGGTATAACGTGGATGTAGCTGACAGAGCCGTTCAAGTATGGTAGTGAGCTCATCGTCTTTGAGCTTAAAGTCGGGTATCCTTACCTCGAGCTCACTATAATCGCCAAACTCTATTTGTGGAAAAACTTCCAGCTTTATTGTTGATACAAGTGTGGTGTCCTGCCACTTGCTTTCCAGTAGTTCGCCACGTGTGAGCAATTTTAAGTTCTCCTTAGCGATGATATCGCGGCTGGTGGATTCGATCAGCTCAGTGATCACCTCCTGTAAGGCGGTATCGTAGTATTTTCGGCGGATGATATCCATGGGGGCTTTACCTTTGCGGAACCCGGGCAGCTTCGCGGTACGTTGGTAGGATTTGAGTTTGGACTCAACTTTTTGGTCAACAACCTCCTTTGGGATATGGATGTTGAGTAGGAGTTCACAATCGCCTAAGCGCTCAATCTTATATTCCATTATCTAATGCGAGGGAGGGGACTCGAACCCCTACCCCGTGAGGGACTGGATCCTAAATCCAGCGCGTCTACCAGTTCCGCCACCCTCGCAGCTTATAAATATAAGTGAATTTAATGTAAAGGCAAGCTCACTCGTACTGTAACCGGTACAGTGTGGCGTATGGGCCGTCACGTTTGAGCAGCTCGTCATGTGTACCGGATTCGACTAATCTACCATCCCATAGGACAAAGATACGGTCCACTAGCTTGATGGTTGATAGCCGATGTGCGATAATTATACCGGTACGGTTTTCTAGCAGGTTTTTTATGCCTACCTGTAGCAGGTATTCGGTTTCAGGGTCGATGTTCGAAGTAGCCTCATCCAGTATCACGATGGTGGGGTTACGTGCAAGCGTACGTGCGATAGAGACGAGCTGTTTCTCACCTGCGGAGAGGGTGTCACTTTTTATTAAGGTGTTGAGTCCATCCGGTAAACGTGACACAAGTGGTTTCAGTTGCGCACATTCAAGTACATAGTCGAGTTCGTGTTCAGATAGTTTGCGACCAAACTCTATGTTTTCACGTAGTGTGCCGGTGAATAGATATGGTTCTTGTAGGACGATACCTATTTGTGAACGCAAATGTGTACGCTCTATATCGCGTAGGTCGATACCATCAATCAGTATGATACCTTCTTTGGGTAGATAAAACTTCAGTAGCAGGTTTATGATTGTGGTTTTACCTGCACCGGTTGGCCC
>CBFDTI010000125.1:0-1903 GCA_965612795.1 uncultured bacterium
ATATTAAGCGAATCTACATCACCTTTACCCTCTATCCATACCCGTAAGTAGGCAGGTTTCGGTGATGGTGGCATCCCCGTACAATAAACACATATTAGTACTATAGGGACCGTAGCCCTCATAATCCATTTCGCCATTATGCCTCCTGCTTTTAAATTAAATTAAAGTCGATCCCACCATGTCAAGCATTGGGTACTGCCCAATTTACCATATTTTAATAACGATGATATACAATGAGGCGTACACCTACGCAGGTAAGATATTGAGCATCGTATTACCGGGTGATATTAAAGATGAGCTAAAAATCTGTTTCGAAGAGTATCTTAAAATACCCATATGGAAGATTACAACCTATCCCAACCGCAGGCTATCACCTGATGAAGAGTCTAAGCTATTAGATTACGTAGCACGTCGTGCACGCCGTGAACCCTGGCAATATATTGTTGGTAAAGCATATTTTATGGGGTTAGAATTCCAGGTCGATAAGACAGCCTTCATACCACGACCGGAAACCGAGGATCTCGTAACTTACACATACATAATGGTACGTAAATTCAACCTCAAATCTATCTGGGATGTAGGTACAGGCTGTGGTGTCATCGCCATAGTATTGAAAAGGATGTTACCCAATGTTGCAGTCTATGCCTCCGATATCATATCGTTGAGATTGGCACGTCATAACGCAAGTAATATAGGGGTAAAGGTTCATTTCAAACGTGGCAACCTACTCGATGCGTTCCCTGAGCTTAAAGTTGACATCATCGTCTCCAACCCACCTTACATCCCCAGCACAAGATATTGGGATCTACCTCCAGAAGTATTGTACGAACCACGTACCAGCTACGATGGCGGTACCGATGGTTTAGAAGTCATCAAACAGCTAATACCTCAAACTTTATCACATCTCACATCATACGGTGTATTGCTGATCGAGCTCGATCCGTCACAGGTTGATAAAGTATTGAAGTTAGCCCACCAGTATTACCCTCATGCATGTATACTTAAGGATACCTTTGGCAAACCACGCTTTTTGGTAACCTCTAAGAGAGATATCACCGTCCATCCATGGGAGACACTACGTGATAGGTTTATGGTAGGTTTACCTTAGCTTCACCATCTTACGTACGAGCTGTTTGCTATCAACATTTATTACGCAGAAATACACACCTGGCGGCACTTCCTTACCTGCGGTAGATGTGCCATCCCAATGTATAGTGTGTGAACCTGCCCCCACCGTGTAGGATCTTACCACCCTACCGGTTACATCGTATATTGTGAGTTTACCAACCTTACCATTTGGTATAACGCATTTGATAGCAGTCCCGTGTATGAATGGATTAGGATAGTTCTGGAATAACTTCAACTTATCCAAAGCAACCTCTTCCATACCCGTAAGCTCAGCTATCGCTTGTCGTATGAACAGTTTCGCACTATCCTCTTCCATGTAGTATAGCGGGAAACCCAACAATATAACCTTATGTGGCCCACCAGTATACTCAATACCACAGATTTTACCATCAAACGCTGTATCTCCAGATGCTGACTTAAACATATATATTGGTTGTGCACCCACAGTTGTGAACACATCTATATACTTCATACTACCTTGCCATGTGGATAGCACCTTAGAGGAATCAACTTTAAGATCTGGATATCCGGCACATCCATCAGCTCCTACAAAATCAGCTTGCCCTGACTCATCAGCTGCCGCTATCTTGAAATAATCATATACGAAATCACCGGGCTCAAATTCACTTGGATAAGTTTCACCCGTCAATCCATAAATAGGTTTCCAACCCGAAACTATTAACTTACCACCAGCATCTAAGTAGAGTTTGAGCTCATCCACCACCTCATGTAGATGCGGTGCCGCATAGTCATCAGCATACCAGATTATGATACC
>CBFDTI010000126.1:0-1896 GCA_965612795.1 uncultured bacterium
TGGCAAGAAATTGAGCACTATAGTTCGGTGTTATGTCTTCCCTGTATAGGTATTGAATGAGCCGCTACATATGGTATATAGTGTCTTTCTTAGTCGTAAACAGTAATTACACATCTCTGCTCTATTCTGGGCGCTGGAAGAGGTTACCTATCCCTATATTACACTGTCACAGTTGTCCATTGTCGAGGTTTGGCTGTCCGATTGGCAACCTACAGCATTTTATGGTATTGAGGCAGTTCCCATATCTCATTGTAGGGTATTTTGGTGTACTTGGATTGATACTCGGTAGGTGGTTTTGTGGCCACTTATGTCTCTTTGGTCTGCTCCAGGAATGGCTGGGCAAGCTCGTACATCATCATAAACGTAAGGTGTCAAATCGATGGTGTCATGTCAAATTAATCTCATTAATCCTCATAGTCCTAATTCCTGTATTCACGTATGAAGTGTGGTTCTGCAAGCTCTGTCCTGAAGGTACACTAACTGCAGGCATACCTCAGGTTATGCTCGACCATTCCCTACGTATGCTGGTGGGCACACTATTTTGGGTAAAGATAGTATTGCTTGGCCTACTTGTGGTATTGGCGATACCGGTGAAACGTCCCTTTTGTCGTTTCATATGTCCCTTGGGTTATATCTGGGGTATATTCAACAGGCTAAGCTTATTGAGGATAAAAGTCGACCGCACCCGTTGTACTGAATGTGGCATATGTGAAGCCGAATGTCCGATGGGGCTCAGAGTGTATGAGGATACCAATGCAGTGGATTGTATCAAATGTGGTAAATGTATAAGAGTGTGTCCAAACGGTGCACTCACAATGGGGTTTATGACCTGATATCACTATAATTCCTTATATCTTCGACAACAAGCGTAACTTCTGGTTTACCATAATATTCGTCAATCGTAGGCATAAATAATAGATCTACTATACTACCTGTACGAATCTCTACATCTAACGTTGAATAGTTGAACGCTATCGCTTCACGTACAATATTACCCGCACGTACCTTGAACCTCAGATGTCCATCACCTACCTCCATCGGAACACCTACCACCTGTACACCAGATACTAAGAATAGCGGCTCTTCATTCTCCACGCCAAACGGACCAATCTTTTCTAAATCGTTCACAAGTTTCTCATCCACTTCATGAAGTTCAACAATCGCGTCTATGAATTTCTCAGGCTTGAGATCCTCCCAAGTTAGTTCACTATCAACAAGCTTCAGAAAGCTCTCCCTGAACATATCCACTGCATCACGTGGTATGACAAACCCTGCCGCTAACTTATGGCCACCAAACGTCACAAAGTACTCACGTAACTGACGCAACCCCTCATACAGATTGAATACTGGTACACTGCGGGCCGACCCTTTACCGATTTCATCCTCCAAGGCGATGAAAATTACCGGCCTATAGTAGCGGTCGACAAGCTTCGATGCCGCTATCCCTATAACACCTGAATGCCAACCTTCTTTTGCTACGACGATGGCTTTTTCTTTGTCCATACCGAGTTTCGACATCTCAGCCTCAGCTTCATTTATTATCTGTTCCTGTAATTTCATACGTTCGCGGTTGAGTGCCTCCATACGTTCGGCTATCTCCCTAGCGGTGGTTTCACGTTGTGTAACAAGTAGATTCACCGCATCGCCGGCTGTTTTCATGCGTCCCTGTGCATTGATACGTGGCCCGAGTATGAAGCCTAAATGATAAGGTGTAAGCTTATACCCCTTCAACCCTGTGATATCAAGTAATGCCTTTATGCCAACATTCCTCGTACGCTCCATGACGAGTAGACCAAATTTCGTAATGATACGGTTTTCGCCTGTGAGTGGTGTAACATCTGCTACAGTGGATAGTGCAACAAGATCAAGATACCAATACAGGGTACGCCTATCTCT
>CBFDTI010000127.1:0-1866 GCA_965612795.1 uncultured bacterium
TATTGAGGTTCCACGCGGGGATAGATTTTTCAACCCATAAGCAGGTGGGCTTACCCGTGTATGCACCGACTGACGGTGTAGTGTATAGGGTTAAAGCTTCATATTACGGTTATGGTAAAGCGTTATACCTGATGTCAGAGGATAGCTTGATATTTGTGTTCGCGCACCTGGATAGGTTCAACCCTTCCGTTGAGCGTTATGTTTACAGGTTACAGAAGGCACATAGACGATTCTATCTTGACATATATCCGGATACCGAGTTTATTATAAAAAAAGGCGACCTGATCGGTTACACAGGTGAATCAGGTGCGGGTGGGCCACACCTACACTTTGAAATCCGCAAAACAGAGTTCAATCCAATAAATCCATACTTTCTCTATGAATTTGTGGATACCATCCCACCCCGTATAAGTGAGATAAGGGTGTTGGATTACCACACTGGAAAGATCTATGATGTGTGGCCCCGCAACCAACCTGGATCGCCCACCTTGCGGGCGAGGTCGCCATTTATTATCGAAGTCATGTGCTATGATCCCACCGAGTTTGGTTATAAAAACCCACCGTATAAGGTAGAACTTTATTGTGATGATAAGCTTGCATTTCTTGCGATCCATGACACACTCGATTACCGTAAACAGTTGGGTTCGGGCGTGTATTACGAAAACTGTGCACATCCTTACGGTGAGAAGTTCATTAGATTAGCAAACCCCATTGGTATAGACATACCTACGGTTAAAAGGGCACCCAAATGGTATAACCTGCCGGAGGGTACACATGATTTTAAGCTTTGGGTAGAAGATTATTATGGTAATGCTAACGTCGTTATGTTCAAGGTGCACGTAACCCCCACCATTCCTGTATATTACCCAGATGAATGGCAGATATTCAACGACATGAAGCTATCATTTACTTACTTCGGTACATACGTAAGGGGTGAGCTGAATGTCGAAGGTACCAATGTTACGAGACTGGATGATACCACGTACTTTTTCCATGGTGAAGGCAAATGGTACATCGAGAGCCAACGTAGCCAGCTTACAGTCTATGGGTTTATCATACCACCGGAAGGTAGGAGATTGCAATTACAGCGGTTTACACTTATAGTACCTAAAGGTACACTTGTACATAGGGTTAACGTCTTTGCAATCATAACAGGTGACACGGTTGCAGTTTACCCTAAATACATACCAATATATCGTAAACCATGTATAGCAGGGAAGGTTCACCCCAAAGAAGGTATATTCGTATACGAACGTGGATGGCATTTCATCGCACACGATACCGGTAGGGTGGTAACTTTAGGTAAGTTCAGCATACTTAAAGATACTGTACCACCGAGATTTGAATTTGTAACGACAAAATGTGACAAAATCATCATCCGTGTAACCGACAATCTATCCGGTATAAATGGTGGCAATATTGCTTTCTATCTAGATGGCGAATGGGAACCTATCTTCTACGATTATGATAACCAGCTACTCATATATAGACCTTTGGAGCCTCTCATCACGGGTTATCATACGTATAGGTTAGTACTTAAAGATAATCTCGGTAACTCTCTTGATACCACTGGCACGGTCTACCTCGAATAAGCGTAACGTGGTTTATGTAAGATCCAAGTCACACATCCAGCCCCAACTCATGTGCGGCTAGGTTGCGCCCCTCCACCATATTACGTAGCTTCTGGTAAGCTATACGCCAGCTCCTCGTACGTAACCCACAGTCGGGTGCCACAAATACACGGTAGGGGTCGCCAATTATATCCACAACATAGAGTATCCTATCACGTACGAGTTCGGGTGGTTCAACATAATCCGTATGTACATCGATCGTACCTATACCTACAACAAAATTGTACCCTTTAAG
>CBFDTI010000128.1:0-1686 GCA_965612795.1 uncultured bacterium
TATCTTGAAGGTGATCGCAACTACCACTATCGTATAATAAGGGGGGTGAAAAACAGATATGGTTCCACGAATGAGATAGGGGTGTTCGAGATGACCGAGCATGGGCTGACCGAAGTACGAGATCCGTCGATGTTGTTTATACAGGATGGCGGTAAGACAGGTTCACCCGGTAGTGCGGTGACTTGTGTGCTCGAAGGTACACGTCCATTACTTGTGGAGATACAATCACTCATAACGTCTGCAACTTATAGTACACCACAGCGTGTAGGTACGGGGTTAGATTATAAGAGGTTGGTGATGTTACTTGCGGTGATCGAGCGTTATCTGGGCTATAACCTATCGCGATACGATGTATTTGTGAACGTAGTGGGTGGGCTAAGGATTACAGAAAATGCCACCGATCTCGGTGTAGTGGCATCAATAGCATCGGCAGCTACCGGCCATCCGCTACCGATGGGTATGCTATTCATCGGTGAGGTGGGGTTGCTGGGCGAGATACGGCCTGTGTTTCAACTAAAAAAGCGTATCGAGGAGGCAACGAGGTTGGGGTTCAAACGTTGTGCAATACCCAAAGGTCAGAGTGGGGTTACGTCAACTATGGAGTTGGTTGAACTTGACCATATTGATAAGCTCAAGAGGTGGCTCACATGAAAGTATCGTTTGTTGTAATCAATTACAAAACCCGTAAGGAGTTGGAGTATTGCATACGTTCAATACATGAGAACAGCTCTCAACCATATGAGGTGATAGTCATAAATAACTCACCAACTGAAGATCTCAGCCACTTAGCGGCTGAGTATCCGAATGTCAAAATTGTGACCAATTCACGTAATATGGGGTTTGCGCGTGCTGCTAATTTAGGTGCAAGCTTGGCATCTGGTGAATATATTTTCTTTTTGAACCCAGATACGTATTTCGATAGCGATGTAGTGGGACGGTTGATTAAGTTTGTAGAGGCACATCCAGATGCTGGTATCGTAGCACCTGGTATGAAGTTTCCATCGGGTAAGCCACAACCTACCGTGAGGCGGTTCCCCAAGTACTATTATCTATTGTTCGGTAGGGGGTCGATATTTACACGTATATTTCCGAACAACCCCATAACCCGTGCGTTCCTGTACCAAGACATACGGATACAATCGCCGGTACCTGTAGATAGTGTATCAGGGGCGGCGATGCTCGTCAAGCGTGACATATTTTGGAAGCTGAACGGGTTTGATGAAAATTATTTCCTTATGGTAGAGGATATGGATCTGGCGTATAGGTTAAAGCAGATGGGATATAAGGTTTATTATCTACCAGATGTTACTGTCTATCACTACCTTGGTAGGAGTCGCGAGCGTGCAGGCCCCAGAATCGTACGTGAACACATAAAGGGTATGTTGTACTTTTTCAGCAAGCATTATAAGCCACCCAGATACAAGTACGTATTCCTATATGTTATGGCAATGTTTGCGATACCGTTCTTTCTGTTCTCACGTAAATGAGGGTGCTGATCTCACCCACTGCGTTCAAGGAAACCCTCACCGCGGACGAGGTGACTAGGTTGATAGCGGATGCATGGCATAAGGTTAGGCTGAGCGATACACTTATCACTATACCGTTGGCGGATGGTGGTGATGGTACACTCGATGTATTAGTACGCTGTATGGGTGCAGAGATCATCCAAGTGGAGGTACACGATCC